>JAOZUU010000458.1 GCA_029938515.1 Desulfobacterales bacterium
CGGCCTGGGCTTTGCGTTCGAACACCTTCTCGTTATAAAAGGCGATCACATCCCGCCGATTGAGCATTCCCAGCAGGATGTCGGGATTGTCTTCTTTAACCACCGGCAGGCTGTCAATGTTTTTCGTGGTAAATTTCTGCAAGACCGCGTTGAGGTCTTCGGAGGGGGTGGTGACAATGATATCCGACGTGGCAATATCGCGCATCACCACCAGGCGTTCGATTTCCTGGGAAAACAGGACGGCGCGGATATCGGTACTGGAAAAGATCCCGGCCAAGCGACCTTCGTCGTCCATTACGGGGAAGTAATGCTGTTTGGTGCTGGAGAAAAATTTCTTGAACTCCAGAAAAGGCATTTTCTCCGGAATCAGGTTTACCGTGCGCACCCGATCCATCAGATCTTCCACATGGATGGCTTGAAGGATGTCCACGAAGAATTCACCGGCATGGGCCGCTGACTCGACTTTGGTGCTGACCTGATTGTGAAAAATAGTCCAGTGCCGGGAGGCCAGATAGGATACGGAACAGACCAGCAGGCTTGGGAGGAGCAGGTGATATGAATTGGTCATTTCACTGACAAAAATAATGGTCGAAATAGGGGTGTTGGATACTCCCGCGAAAAACCCGGCCATGCCCACCACGACAAATGCGCCTGGCTCTGTGACGATGTTCGGCATCCATTGGTGAAACAATTTTCCCACAACACCGCCCATGGCTCCGCCGATAACGATCGATGGACCGAATACCCCGCCGCTACCGCCGGAACCGATGGAAAACGAGGTGGTCAGGGTTTTGCCAATGGCCAAGGACAGTAAAAAAAGAATCGACACCCCGGCCGGGCTGGTGAGTGCTTGCTGGACATACCCGTACCCAAAGGCCAGCGTATGGGGAAAGAAAAAACCGATCATGCCCGTTACCAGGCCGCCCACCGCTGGCTTAAGATGGTTGGGGATTCCCAGATGGTGAAAGAAGCCGGTAATGCCGTAAAATGATTTCACATAGAAATAGCCGGTGGCCACTAGAATAAGGGTCAACACCAGGTAGGGTCCCAGCTCCAGGGGATTGGAAAAAACAAAATCAGGGGACTCAAATAATGATCCCCACCCGAATACGAGGCAGAACTCACAATAGGCCACAACCGATGAGATGCCGGCTGGAATGAGTACTTCCGATTCAAACTCCGGATCGCGGTACAATACTTCGGCGGCAAACAGCGCCCCGGCCAGGGGCGCCCGGAAGATACTCCCCACGCCGGCACCGATACCAGCGGCCATCATGATTCGTCGATCACGGTCGGACAGCTTCAAGCGCGTGGCCAGAAAGGAACCGAAACCGGCCCCGATCTGAGCGATGGGGCCTTCCCGGCCACCTGAACCGCCCGTGGTCAGGGTGATAGCCGATGCGATTGTTTTGATGATCGGTACCCGGCCCCGGATAGCGCCGCCTTTGTTGTGATACGCATCGATGGCGGCATCGGTCCCGTGACCCTCGGCTTCCGGAGCAAATGTGTAAACCAGCCAGCCGCTGATAATACCGCCCAGGGCGGGGAGGATCAACAGGACGTAACGGTTAAAAGGTGTGGTCGTGGGCGGCAGGATATGATGTTCTCCGGCCGGTGATGGGGGGCGATAACCGGCGAGAAGATCCATGAAATAGTGCATGCCAAATATGCACAGGTAATGAAAAACGATCGAGCCCAGCCCGGCGATGATGCCGATGATAAAAAAATTAAAGGCCCATTTTCCGGCCATGGCGACATCGAATGATCCGCCCTTGCCGGTAATTGCCTTCAAACGGGAAGCGAGGGTTCTTTCCATTCCGTGATCCCTAATGGCTTTCCAACTCCTTGATCCCTTTAAGGATTGTATCGAACAGATCCGATACTTCATCTTCTTCCAGACATGAGAAAGCGATTCTAAGATCGGTTTTCCCAAGAGAAATAAGTCCCACCTGGTAGGTGTCCAGCAAATGGCGCCTTAAAGGTTCCGCCTCAACCGTCTTTAAGCGGATACACATGAAATACCCGGAATTAAAGGGATAGACGGTAAAGGCATCCTGGTACTTGGGATCGGACAAAACCGCTTTGACACGTTCCGCCCGACGTTTTAAGATTTCGTATTTTTCTTTTATCTCATCGGCGAACCGATCGTCCTGCATCGATTTTAAAACAATGGACTGGCCCACGTGGGAAGCGTTGGATATGGTTCCGCGGATGCAGCCGGCGGTCTTTTTTTCAAGGGCTTCATAAGCCGGCCCGGCCTCATTTTGAAAATAGCCGCCATAGGTGATGAAACCGACCCTTAATCCCCACACATAGTTTTCCTTGGTGGCGCCATCCAGCTTGACGGCCAGCAACCGGGGATGGCGATGACATAAAAGGGCGAAAAGCGACTCTTTCAGGGTTGCTTCTTCGTAAAACAAACCGAAATAGGCGTCGTCACAGGCGGCGATGATGTTGGTTCCATCCTCGGCTGCGGCCGTGAGGATATCGGCAAGGGCCCTGCCTTCATCCTGAGAAACAGAATAACCGGTGGGGTTATGGGGAAAATTGAGGACCACGATGATTTTATTGGTCGTGGCGGCCCCAGCCCTGAGCGTCTTTTCAAAGGCCGACAGGTTAAATCCACCGTCAGCCGAGAAAACGGGATAGGGTATAAATTCAGCCCCCCTTTTGACGCGGAAAATCATATTATAATTTCCCCACATCATTTCGGGGACCATGACCGTATCTCCCGGGTTGACCCATACATCCGACAACGTACTCACCCCGTGGGTAATCCCGCTGGTCACCACGGGCAGGCTGATTGCCTTCCCCTTAAGAGATGGATTTTTCTGGACCAGCATCGTTCGCCACATTTTTCGTAACGCCGGGATGCCGAAGGAAGGCGCATAGGTCAGCGATTCCCGGGGAGGGATATCCTCAATGAGATCGGTGACCGTTTCAAGGGCCATGGTGCGCGCCTGTTCCTTGGCAATGCCGATGGTCGCATTGATGCGATGCGCCTTCTCTTTGGCTTCGGCGCCCTGGCTGAGGATCCCTTTCGGGAAGAAAAGGGCTTTGCCCATGTCGGACAGCATGTCAAATACATGGGGATTTTCAGTTTCGATCACCTGATTTAATTGTTCTGCCAGCGGGTTTAGTGTCATCATTTTTC
>JAOZUU010000459.1 GCA_029938515.1 Desulfobacterales bacterium
ATTTTACCCCGCTTTTTCCACGATGGTGACCACACCGGTGTCACCATCCACCTTGACGATGTCTCCTGTTTTGATGATCTGAGTGGCAAGCCCGGTGCCGGTGACCGATGGAATGCCGTATTCCCTGCAGACGATGGCCGCATGGCTGGTGAGGCCGCCGATGTCCGTGACCGCAGCCTTGATCTTGGTAAACACAGGTGCCCAGGAAGGGTTGGTAGTGGGGCACACGATGACCTCGCCCGACTGAATGTCAACGATCTCTTTGAGCTGTTTCAGTACCCGTGCCGGTCCTTCGACCACGCCCGCCGATGAGGCGAAACCCTTGATTTCGGACACGTCGCCTGCCGACGAGGCGTCAACGCCCTGGAGCCACTCCTTCACCCTGTCCGTGGTCACACCCCACAGCATGATGGTGAACGGCTCGGCCACTTCTTCAGGCGGTACGCCCAGGGCCGGGGTCGGGTTCCAGGACCTTGCAGCCTCTAGAATCTTTTTTCGTTTTTCGGCTTTGGCTTTGTAGTATGAACCCCTTACGGGAATATCCACACCCAGCGCCCATGCGGTGGACACCTCGGTGAGCAGCTCCGGGATTTCGTATCGGTTGAACATGAAGATGTCATCCACCTCCTCGATCATACCGGCATCGACCGCAACCTTGCCCAATTTTCTGATTTTGTCGAACCATATCGTATGGAACCAGTGCTCGACCCAGAACAGATGGTCTTCGGCATACCGGTAGATAGTACGGACGGTTTTATACGCCCCGTTAAAGGCCTCTCTGTCCTCGTCGGTCTGTATGAGCGCCCTGTATTTTTCGATGATCTGATCCCGTTCCTTTTCGATTTTTTCCAGGGATCGTTCGATGGTTTCCCCGTTGCCCAGACGTTCCACGTAGCTCTTGATATACCCGTAGGGGATTTCCGGTACCGTCATCCAGCTGCCCTCATGATGGTACCAGCCGCTGCCGCAGGAAACATAGAACCACGGATCCTTGGCTTTGTCGTACTCTTCCAGCCAGTTTTTGCCTTCCGATGTTTTTTCCAGTGCGGCTATTTTTTCCGCGACAGGCAAGTCTGTTTTCAGGATGTCCGCCACCGCCGGGGTTGAGTGGGCCAATCTGCTCAGCCGGCAAAGTTCTTCTTCGGGTTTGAACATGGACACGTAGGCGCCTGCGACCATTTTCCCGATAGCGCTTTCGTTGATGCCGGGAAAGAGCTTTCTGGCCACATCGGCAAACATGAGGTAAGCCAGATAGGTCAGGTTCAGCATCTCAAAATGGTACTGCCAGCCCTTGATCATCTGGTTGGCCAGTTTATCAAAGGATTCCATGAGGTTATATGAATCATAAACGCCGGTGGGCGCCGGCAGAACCTGATCGTCGGGCACGTACTTGGGCAGTTCCGCGGGGATCTTGACTGCCTTCATCTCTTCTCCCAAGGCCTGGAATTTGGTCAACCACTTGTCCCACAACTCTTCATAGTGGTCGAAAACATAGAAAACCCGCTTTTCAAAGTGGGCGGCTTTCTCTCCGATAATTTCGTCCGGCGGTGGGGCGATGGCGCAGATGTACATGTAAGGCCCCACCATCCTTTGGGCGATTCCCTGGGCCGGCGGGATACAAAATACCCGGGTGGTGTATTGTGAAAGTGAGATCTGCCATGCTTCCTGAAATATTTGATCAAGGGGGGGCATGGGCTCCGGGGCGTGGATCTTGTCCAGGTACCAGAATTGATTCTTTTCCCATTCACTCCTGTCCTGGGAGAACAAATAATGGGACGGGTACATCTCTTCCCATCCTTCTAATTCGGGGGGGACCTCATACTCATGAGGATCCGGGAATCTTCCTGTGGTGTCGTCAGCCATGTTCAACCTCCTATTTAAGAGTTATGCAGATATGGTAAAATGTGCTCACCGGCAAATGAAATGTCGGTATAAGAAAGCACATACTTGAGGGCGAGTTCCCGGGTTTTCATAGATCCTGGATTTTTTAACCATGTAATTTACATCGTATGGGTAATTTACATCGTACGGGTAATTTACATCGTATGGATGATTTAGAAACGGCTGTCAAAGCAATTAATTTTATGTTATGTATAAATAATACTTATGGTTTGATTATACTCATAACAAAAACCTATCGTTATGTTAAATTTTAATCAATTTCGAATATTTTACTATGCGGCTAAAAATTTGAATTTTACCCGGGCCGCCCAGGAGCTGTTCATTTCCCAGCCGGCGGTAACGATTCAAATAAAGGCGTTTGAAGCCTATTGCGGCATGAAGTTATTTAAAAAAAGGGGGCGCCGGAATTGGCTCACCGATGAAGGCCAGGCGCTTTTTAGTTACGCTAAAACCGTGTTTGCCATCGAAAAAGAGATCGAAAATACGCTTGATGATATGCGTAAACTGAAACGGGGTATTCTTAAGATCGCAACCACCAAGGCTTACGCCCGCTACTTCATGCCGCTGATGCTCTCTTCGTTTCATGCGAAATATCCGGATATCAAGATTGAACTCAACGAGGGCAGTTCCCTGGATATGACCCGGAGCCTGCTCGATTTTAAAAACGAAGTCGGCATCATCGCCAAGGCGGGAGAAGTTCCCGGCATTCGGCTGATTCCGTTTAGCCGGGAAGAGATGGTGATGGTACTGGCGCCGGATCATCCCTGGGCGCGGCGGGAGTCGATCGCATTAAAAGAATTGGCCGCCGAACCGTTCATCATGAAAGAGACCGGCTCGGGAACCCGGCGACTGGTGGATCGACTGTTTGAAAAGAAACAATATCGACCGAATATTCTGATGGAGACGAGTAGTGCAGAATTTATCAAGCAGTTGGTGCAACGGGGAGATGGGGTCTCGTTTCTGGTAAAGGCAGCCGTTGTTACTGAGCTAAAGGAAAAAAAACTGGCAACGGTTACTTTAGACGGACCTGCCCACTATCTGGATGTGAGTATCGCCTATATAAAGAATCAGCCGCTCTCTCTGCCGGCGAAAGCATTCATAGATATTTTAAAAAAGATAAAGCCGGATCCGAATTTATCATCTCCTGAAGGGATCGGCATGATATTGGCCCGAATGCTGGTCCAGCGGCGCAAAGAAGCTCAATCGAAGGCCGACCCTAAGTAACATGTATTTACAGTGAAGTATGCATAT
>JAOZUU010000460.1 GCA_029938515.1 Desulfobacterales bacterium
CTTGGTAACTTGCCAGTCCCCGAAGTTACCCACAGATTTGTCTGAAGAGGCTTTTTTTAGATCTGAAATTATGTGCTGTTTTGCCACCATATCAGCCTTGCCACCGAAAAGCTTAAAGGCTTGTTGAATGCCGGATTCATGATGACGAAATTTCCTATGTTTCATTTCTATTCCCGGCTTGCCGGCAAAATTATCCAGCCATTTATGGATTTCCCCCAAACTTAAAGATTTACCTCCCAAATTGAAACACACGGGTTCAATAGTGACCGACCCATTATCTTTATCCAACATATGGTATTTAGAACAAGCTTGTTTAGTTCGGCATAGGTTTTGCTTTAGGATTTGGGTGTCATGCACACTTTACCTAAAAATTTGGTGAATGGTTGTGCCGGGAGGCGGTCAAGGCCGTTCCGCACCGGCATGTGGTATTGAGCATCCCCAAAATCCTGCGGCGGTATTTCCTTGGAGCCTGTCCCGGACTTGATCCGGGGAAGTCGATCCGCTCACCTGCCCCAAGTGCGCTTCGGAAATGAGGATGATTGCATTTATCCTTAACGGGAAACGCGGATGGCTGTCCAATATTTTTTCGTCCAGTAAGGATCTTCCAGGCTCGATAACATCACACCCTTTTTCGTGGTGACATGAATGAAGCGACGATCTTCGATGTATAACCGCACCCATCGTGACCAGGTTGGTTTTAATGTTGTACTTCGTATGGGTCAAACGTGTCAGGACTTTGGGTAATTGGGACATTAAGATTTCCGGTTTCGATGAAATGCACGACCGCATCGAGGACTTCATCCGCCTTCATGATTAATGGATGGGTCCTTTTCACCACAAGGAAGTCTTTCATATTTTTCAATCTGGCGCGGTCAACCGATACTTTGCCATCATCCTCGCCGGGGATAATAATGGAATTGATCCAGTTGATCGATTGATTACCCGTGATAACACCGACTTCGGCGTCAACATCGCCCAGGGTATTGACAAATGCGTCGGGATCGGTGCTCAATTGATCGAAAGCGGGCCCCATGAATTTTTGGACAATCATTTGGTCTTTTAAAAAATCGACCACTTTGCTTCCCTGGTTGGGCGGTGACAGCATGACGACCCTGCCGATATTCTCCGTCGGATACGTCTTCAAATAGTAACGAACGATAATCCCCCCCATCGAATGGGTGACGAAGTGAATTTTCTTCTCTTTATCCGTGCAGTGATTCTGGATGGCGGGCCGGATGAATTTTGAAGTCAGTGTCTGGATGTCGTATTCCCTCGAGGGATAGTCGATATTAAGCACATCGAAGCCGATTTGCTTCAGATGATTCTCCATCTTTTGAAACGATTTTGATGTCCGCGACAACCCATGGATGAGGACGACATAATCGTGAAAACGGTCTTCGGTGGAAAAACAGCTGTCCGGGCTTGATGCAAGCACTAGACAAACGATCAGCACCGACAATTTGAGACCTTTGAAAAACGTCCCTTTTTGCCCAATTCCTGCCTGCGCCGAGGCTTCGGCAGGCAGGTCAGACTTAGAGTTTAATCCTCGAAATATTCCATATATTCCTCCGGTTATCCGCCTACGGCGGATCGTCTTCCCCCGACGACGGGACTTGCAGCTTGAACTTGAATCCCGCTTAAAGGCGGGATCATTTTTCAAAGGTCTTGCCGGCATTTCTGATCCACTAATCATTATTCAGGTATCCGGAATTGATGGGTACTCGCTTTTTTCAGCAAGGATGGATTGATCTCAATACCGAGGCCTGGAACCGCCTTTAAATCATCCAGACCATATTCGCCATGATGGCCAAATTGCAACGGGTGATCCACAACGTCGTATGTCAGTAAAAGTTTTCCATAGGCCCCTTCGTAAGCAATAAGTTCATCGGCAAGACCCGCAAAAATGTGACCGGCCGCCGTTAAAATGGATGTCTCGCCCACATGGCACCCCAGCTGACAGGCAAATCCATTTACGCATGCCAGCCTGTATATTCTTAAAGTATTCAGCAAGCCGCCGTGTTTTGATATCTTTAAATTAAACCCCGTCGCGCCTTCGTTTTCTATAAACCACATGGCATCATCAAAAGTGAGAACACTTTCATCTATAATAATTTTAACACGGCTATCTATCTTTTTTAATAAAACCGGGTAGTCGTTTCGGTGGTCGGCCGGGATGGGTTGTTCGACAATGTTTACGCCATGGTCATAATAATGTTTTATTTTCGAAACCGCTTCTTTAAGATTCCAAGCCGAATTGGCATCAATGCGAAGTTGTATATTATCGCCCAGAACAGATCTCACAAGATCCAGCTTCTGGATATCGGCTTCGATATCGTTGCCGACCTTCACCTTGACATGCTGAAAGCCGATGGTTTTGATTTTAGTTAGAATTTTTTCCGTTTTAGCAGGAGATTCATCGGATAAGACACCGCTGTAATAAATGGTTGTTGTTTTTTGGCTGCCCAAAAGTTCAAGAGCGGACTTCTCACGCGTTTTACCAATGGCATCAAGCAACGCCAGTTCTAGGGCACATTTTGCACTGGGCGTATTCACGCTACCATCAAACAACGTATGCTCCAATGCTTCTATTTGTTCAATCACATTGTGCGTCGGATCCAGTTTAAAGCCGATCAATTTTTCAGCAATTCCTTTCAAAGTCATTAATGTGGATCGGACGGATTCACCGGTCACATATTCTCGGGGCGTACCTTCCCCATAGCCATGGATTCCCTCGTCGGTAATAATCTCGAATAGAACCGCGCTGGTCCGTATTCTGGAAGCCAACGTATGTTTAAAACTAGTCGCAAATGGAATGCTGATCTCTCTGATGGAAAACTCGATTATTTTCATAACGACGGGTCACCTCTCTTACCTTCAGGAGTCATTTGAGATAGTAGATGAATGTATCCGAATCAAAAACAAATATTTTAACATCGGGAAGATCACCAGTGTATCATAGCACTGCCCCAGGTCAGACCACCGCCGAAGACCGGAAGGCAGACAAGTTGATCTGGATTGAGACTCCCATTCCGGGCAGCTTCATCCAGGGCAATAGCGCAGGAAGCGGAAGAAATATTGCCGTACTTGTCGATCGTGACATAAAATTTTTCCATGGGGATGTTGAGATGCTTTGAAATGGCATAAAATATAC
>JAOZUU010000461.1 GCA_029938515.1 Desulfobacterales bacterium
CAGCCAGACGGGATGCATCGGCTTTTTTGACAACGATAGTTGGGATGCATCGGCGCTTAAAATGTTAAGTTATTTTTTCGTGAGCCCTGATGTCGCAGGGAGATAGATAGGCACAGTGACAACTAACAAAATCGCTCAGAAAACTCAGACCCTGGCAGCCGTGGCCATGGGACGCGAGCCGGCGGACATGGTTATCCAAAATGGACGATGGGTATGCGTCCAGTCAGGTGAAATTATCTCCAATACCGATATCGCCGTCAAAGAGCGGCGGATTGCGTATGTGGGGCCGGACGCATCGCATACAGTCGGAGATTCAACCCGGGTCATCGATGCCGACGGGTATTACCTGGTGCCCGGCCTGCTGGACGCGCACATGCACATCGAGTCCGGTATGGTTACGGTGACCGAGTTTGTGCGTACCGTGGCCGTTCGGGGCACCACGGGAATGTTCGTCGATCCCCACGAAATCGCCAATGTCTTCGGCTTGAAAGGGGTTCGGTTGATGGTGGATGAAGCCGCCGTTCAGCCTATCCATGTGTGGGTCCAAATGCCTTCATGTGTCCCCTCGGCGCCGGGCCTGGAAACCCCCGGCGCAACCATCGGGCCGGATGAGGTCGCCGAGGCCATGAACTGGGATGGCATCGTGGGTCTGGGCGAAATGATGAACTTTCCCGGCGTGGCTAACGGGGATGAGAAGATGCATGCCGAGATGGCCGAAACCCGTCGGGCCGGAAAAGTGATCGGCGGCCATTACGCCGCTCCGGACCTGGGGCGTCCCTTCCACGGCTACGTGGCCGGCGGCCCCGAGGATGACCATGAAGGCACACGCCTGGAAGACGCCATCGCCCGGGTTCGCCAGGGAATGAAACCGATGCTGCGCCTCGGTTCCGGTTGGCATGATGTGGCCACGCAGGTACGGGCCATCACCGAAAAAGGCCTGGATCCCAGACATTTTCTGCTCTGCACCGATGATACCCACGCTGAAACCCTGGTCACCGAGGGCCACATGGATCGGGTCGTCCGCCATGCCATCGCCCGGGGACTTACCCCCCTGACGGCCATTCAGATGGCCACCCTCAATACGGCCACCCATTTCGGACTGGCACGCGATGTGGGCATGCTCGCCCCGGGACGCTACGCCGATATTCTTCTGGTACCGAATCTGCCGGAATTTTCAGTCGAAACCGTCATCGCCAAAGGCCGGATCATCGCCGAAAAAAGGCAACTCACCATCGATCTGCCTCGATATGCATATCCCGATTGGGCGACACATTCGGTTCATTTAAGCATGGAGATAAGACCCCCTGATTTTCGCCTGCCGGCTCCGGAAAACGGTCCGTACACGGCCAATGTGATCGGTGTGATTGAAAATCAGGCCCCCACCCGACATCTGCGGATAGACGTGACCGCCGAAAATGGTGAAGTCGCCGTGAACATGAAACGGGATCTGGCCAAAATCGCCCTGGTGGCCCGCCACGCGGGTACCAACGGTGTCCGGGTCGGGCTGGTACAGGGATTCGGTTTGACCGTGCCGTGCGCTATCGGGACTACCGTGGCGCACGACTGTCACCACATGCTGGTGGTGGGCACCAGCGAAACCGACATGGCAAAAGTGGCCAATAAACTAGCCACGGTGGGCGGCGGCCAGGCAATTTCCCGAAACGGTAAAATTATCGGTTTGGTGGAACTGCCCATCGCCGGCCTCATGTCCAGCGAACAGGCACCAGTCGTCGCAAAAAAAGCCGCTACCATCCTAGAGGGATTCCGGGCCTGCGGGTGCCGATTAAATAATCCCAATATGCAATTAAGCCTGCTGGCGCTGGTGGTGATCCCCGAACTGCGCATCTCGGATTTGGGGCTGGTGGATGTCAGTCAGTTCGATTTTATTCCGGTGCTGGAGCGATGATGCGAGACTTTTGAAACTATAGTCTTCCAGATAAAGTTTTTGGACTGCGTTATCGGTCGCCCCCCTTCGACGACGTACGATTTGTACGCCTTACTCAGGGGGGCTCTCTCTAACCTTGCCAAAAATTTTATCTGAAAGCCTATACGAAATGCACAAAGCACGCGAAAGGGGTTGGTTAACGATTCTTTCTACCATTTTTGCGCCTTTCGCGTTTTTCGGAGTTCCTTCCTCCGGACCAACCACAGGAACACCGCATTCACATCTCGTCACCGCGTAACAGCTGCCTGATCCGTTCACTTAAAAACATGATCGACTCGACATCCAGGTGTTCGACAATGGTTTCGTCGAAAAGAAGTTTGACTTCGGCATCGAAGCCGTCGACGGGATCGGCGTCCCAGAACAGGAGCATAACTGGAATTCGGGGCAGCGGAAGAAGGTAAGCAGCGACATCGGCGGTGGGAAATGTTTCGGCGTAATCCAGGGCGCCGATGGCCATGGTAGCTTTTCTTAATTCATCGGGGTGACCGGCAAAACGGTTCAAAAGCGGCACTTCCACATGGGCTTTCATGGATTTCATCTTGGAGATGGTGTTGGGAATCGCCTCCAGACCTTTCCAGTTGCCGGTGGGAAGCGCGCTGCCGCCCTGTGCCATGTGGTTGTAAACGAATACCTGCTCCCAACGGTTTAGATCCGTGCCGTCATTTTTTTCAATCTTATCCGGTCGAATCAAAATCGAACCATTAAAGTACGGCAGCTCCAGATATGCCCCGGCACTATCTTCTTTGAGCACGCCACCGATTCGTGCGGGCAGGTCCTCGATATCCATGGAAGCGGTTCGCTCTTTAGCCCACACCAGGGCATCGGCGGCCATGTCCTTTTTAACCCATTTACCGGCGGCGTATTGTTCATTCAGCTCGGCCTGGGCCTTTTTTAATACCGCCGGCTCAATGTACGGGCATTTATCCAGTGGCAATTTCTCGGATACCACCATCCCGGCAAAGGCCAGACAGGTGGGATAGCCGCAATCGCCACAATTGGTTTTGGGCAGAATTTTTTGATAGAGGTCGACGACCGACAGGGACATGGGAAGTCCTCAATTTGTTAATCAACCACGCCAGTCGGCCAAAAAAACTGCCGGCAAGTTCACATACTCTTAAACCGGCTGACTGGACACTGATTGACTGGTTCACTATCCAACTTTAAAAAGGAATATCGTCTTCCGGTTCGATTTGATCCGACGGAGG
>JAOZUU010000041.1:0-1643 GCA_029938515.1 Desulfobacterales bacterium
AAGATATAATCGCCATCCTTGGGGGAAACTTCCGGCGGGTATTTGGGCAGGTTCTTTTAAAACCGTAGACGGTTGGCTTAAGATTGCGCTATTATAAAATCCGAAAATGGCATGGGCAGCTTCCCAAGTCTGGAAAGAGGAGATCCTATGGATTTCACCCAATCGGAATATTGGAAGACTGGAATAATGGGTATAGAAGGTATTCTGTTAATTTAATCCGCCTGGGGCGGACAGTTTTTACATCCAATATTCCACAATTCCATCATTCCATAGTTCCAAGCGGCACAGTGCAATGCTGTTTTATAACTGTTAATATCAATGTATGGGATAAATTCCGAGACGTATAATCATCTGTGGCCGTGTTTAAATTGACCAATAGATCCGGAGGCCTTTGACATGATACCGCAAGAACTGATCGACCAAGTACAAAATGCCGTTGACGGCGATGAATTGATCAAACTGACCGCCGATCTGGTGCGGATCAACTCGGTCTGGGATCCGGTGGCCGGCACCAGCGAGCAGCCGGTGGCCGAATATGTCATGCGCTGGGCCAGAGACCAGGGATTTGAGGCCCAAATGGACGAGGTGACCCCCGGCCGATCCAATGTGATCGTCACCTACCCGACCGGGCCGGGTGAGCGGGTGCTGATGTTCGAAGGCCACACGGATGTCGTGACCCCCGGTGACATTTCCGTTTGGACCTGCGATCCTTTCGGGGCCGAAATTGTGGATGGGCGCATGTATGGACGCGGGACCAACGACACCAAGGGAAATCTGGCTGCCATGCTCATCGCCATGGCCGCTTTGAAACGGACCGGTATTCCCCTGGCCGGGTCGGTCATCGGCGGGGTCCTGTGCGATGAGGAAGATCAGATGCTCGGCGTTCAGGATTTTATCGATCGCGGCCATGCCGATTCCGTGACCGGAGCCGTTATCTGTGAGCCCCAGGATGGCATGCTCTGCACGTCTCAGAAAGGGGCCATCCGCGCTCGTTTCACCATAACCGGACGGATGAGCCACGGGGCCATGCCGCTGGCAGGGCTGAATACCGCCCCGGCTGTGGCCCTGCTCATTGAAGGACTGAACGCACTGGAAGCGGCCGCCATGGATGAAACCGGACCCGACGAACACCTGGGCTGGCCCAGCTTTACCCCGACGGTCATCCAGGCCCCGGCGGCCGGGGTGCCCCAGCTCAACGTCATGCCCGCAACGGCAATCCTCCTGGCCGATATACGGACCATCCCGGCCCAGTCACATGACGTTCTTCGCAACCAATTAGCGATGTTAGCCAGGGAGACCGAACGACAAGTGCGGAATCATTACGCCGCCCTGAACCAGCGGTTGGGTATTACCCGTGATAACGATATCCGCATGGATGTTGAATTTTTAACCGATCGGACCTGTACCCATACCGATCCCGGCGATCCGGTGGTCCGTGCGGCCGACTGGGCCACCCGAACGGTATGGGGAAAACCACCTGAATACGGTGGCGTCCCCGGTGCCACCGACGGCACTTATTTATGGGCGCGAAAAGACATTCCCATCATCACCATGGGCGCCGGCGATCGGGAAGTTCCCCATCAGGTGGATGAATGGGTCAATTTGGACCAACTCATCGACACCGCCCGGATCTATGCCCTGAC
>JAOZUU010000041.1:1743-6761 GCA_029938515.1 Desulfobacterales bacterium
GTGGCCGAACCCTTGATGGTTCACAAAAATCTACCCAAATCCCAGGCTTGGGAACAGGCCTGCGAATGGCTGGAATATGTCAAAATACCGGCTGCCAGGAAACGACTCAACGATTACCCCCATCAGTTATCCGGTGGAATGCGCCAGCGGGTGATGATTGCCATGGCCCTTGTCTGCCGCCCCAAATTGTTGATTGCCGATGAACCGACCACGGCCCTGGACGTCACGATCCAGTCCCAGATCCTCTCTTTGATGCTCGGGTTAAAAGAAAAATTAAACATGTCGGTTCTCTTAATTACCCATGATTTAGGCGTCATCGCCCAGATGGCTGGCCGGGTGATTGTCATGTATGCCGGCCAGATCGTGGAACAGGGACCTGTAACCACCATTTTTGACAGGCCTTTTCATCCGTATACCCAGGGACTTTTACAATCGATGCCGCAACTGGGAAGCCGCGGCAGAGGACCAAAAAAACGCCTGACCGAAATTTCAGGTACCCTACCACCGTTAACCGAGTCAATCAGGGGATGTAAATTCGCTTCCCGTTGTCCTCATGTTTTTAATATCTGCCGGGAAAAACGCCCGGTGATCCGCTCCATTGCCGACGGACATCGCGCCCGCTGCTGGCTGAAGGAATACCCTGATAAAAATGCCTGAATCCGATCTAATCACCGTAAAAAACCTGACCAAGCACTTTCCCCTGGGCGGCGGACTTTTTGCCAAACCCGGGGCCTGGGTCAAAGCGGTGAACGGGGTGTCGTTTAACGTTCGCAAAGGTGAAAGCTTCGGGATCGTGGGCGAGTCTGGGTGCGGCAAAACTACCCTGGGGCAGATGATCGTCCGCCTGCTCGAACCGACCGGGGGACAAATTTTCTTTAAGGGATCCGATATCACCCATTTGAACCGAAGCATGTTGCGGCCCTTTCGGCAAAAGCTCCAGATTATTTTCCAGGATCCGTATTCAAGCTTGGATCCTAGAATGACAGTGGTATCCATTGTGACTGAACCGCTTTTTGCCCAGGGCAAACCCTCAAAGGATCGAAGGCGCCAGGTGGCCGCCGACCTGATGGAGAAAGTCGGATTACGGCCGGATGATCTGAATAAGTTCCCCCACGAATTTTCCGGCGGACAGCGCCAACGGATCGGTATCGCCCGGGCATTATGCGTCCGGCCGGAACTGATTGTGGCCGACGAGCCGGTCAGCGCCCTGGACGTTTCCATCCAGGCCCAGGTAATCAATCTATTAGGAGATCTGAAGGAAGCGTTCGATCTTTCTTATGTCTTCATTTCACATGACATCAGTGTGGTGGAGCATATTACCGATCGTATCGCGGTGATGTATCTGGGTGCCATTGTGGAGATCGCCCCCACCGGACAATTTATTTCAAACCGGCACCACCCGTATTCGGCGGCATTGCTGGAAGCGATCCCTCAACCCGATCCGCACCACCGGATTCGACCCGTGGCCATGGAAGGCGATGTTCCCAACCCCATTGATCCCCCGCCGGGTTGTCCCTTTCATCCCCGTTGCCCCCACGCGTTCGACCGGTGTCGGACGGATAAACCGGAGCTTACTCACATAATCGATGAACACGCCGTTGCTTGCTGGCTCAACGATGGCCAGGGGATAATAAAATAATGAACGTCGAACATCCAACATTCAACTTTCAACGTCCAATTGGGGAATCGCTTTCAGCCGTCGTAGCCACTATGGCGAAGTCTGCTCGCTTTATCTTTTTCATTGGAAACAGGCAGTCGCTTTGTATGCTATTATCAACACACTTAAGCACCATTTCAAACGACATTCCGTACTGATAATTGTTTCTAAATATTTTTTATAAATTTTCATGGAACGAATTGAGATGCACGTATAAACACTTCAATAAACAACAAGGCTTCATGCTTCGTTGTACGCGTCAGAGTATGAAAATTTATAACAGGAGGTGTATCATGAAGATCGCCGTTATCGGCGCCGGTGCCATGGGCAGTCTGTTCGGTGGGTTGCTGACCGAATCCGGAGTTGAGGTGTGGCTCCTCGATATTTGGGAGGCCCATGTAAACACACTCAATCAGAGTGGATTGACCATTGAACGAGAAGGGATCACCCGGGTGGTTCGACCCAATGCCGTTACCAATCCTCAATCCATCGGTAAAGTGGACCTGGTGATTGTTTTCGTTAAATCGACCCATACGGCGGCAGCCGCGAAAACCGCCGCCGAACTGGTGCGATCGGATGGATCGGTATTAACGCTTCAAAACGGCATGGGCAATGCCGATATCCTTAGTCAAGCTGTGGCACCCGGAAAAGTGCTGGCCGGCACCACTTCCCATGGGGCGACCCTGCTGGGACCGGGTCAGATTCGCCATGCCGGCATCGGCCCCACCCGGATCGGTCCCTGGGCTGCTGGTGATCCAGCCCCGGCCCAAAAGGTGGCCCGGGTATTAACTGACGCCGGAATCGAAACCAAAGTGACCGATGATGTCCACGCCCTGATTTGGCACAAGCTGTTTATTAACGTCGGGATCAACGCCATCACGGCATTGACCGGTATCCACAACGGCCAGATCCTGGATCTTGCAGCCACGCGGGACCTGTCTCAAAAGGCGGTGGAAGAAGCCATGTCCGTGGCCCGGGCAAAGGGGATCAACGTCGAAAAAGATGTGGTGGACCACGTATTCCAGATAGCCGAGGCCACTGCGGCCAATCGTTCTTCCATGGGTCAGGATGTCGATAACCGGCGGCTGACCGAAATCAACGCCATCAACGGCGCAGTCGTTCGTGAGGCCCGTCAGTTGGGTGTAGCGACGCCAATCAATGCGACTTTGGCCGCGTTGGTTGAAACACTTGAATCCCATTATGGAAAAGACTAACCATAGGATTCTGGGACCAGGGGATTGAGCAATCGGAATTACGAATTTCCCATTCAACAAACCAAAGGAGCAAAAAAATGGCTGATCAAAAAGTAACGGTCAAGGATATCCAGCAAGCCAAGGTAGAAGGACGCAAGCTGGTGATGATAACGGCTTATGACTATCCCTTCGGGCTCATGGCCGACGAAGCGGGGGTCGACATCGTGCTGGTGGGCGATTCCCTGGGGATGGTGGTCATGGGATTGGACGGCACCGTGGCGGTGACCATGGAAAATATGATCCATCATATCCAGGCGGTGATGCGCGGATGCAAACACCCCCTGGTGGTGGGAGATATGCCGTTTATGAGTTATAATACATCGATACGGGATGCCATCATCAACGCCGGTCGATTGATGAAGGAAGGCGGTTGCGATACGATTAAACTGGAAGGCGGGGTTGATTTCGCACCCACCGTTGGGGCCATCGTCAAGGCCGGGATCCCGGTTCAGGGCCATATCGGCTTGACCCCCCAGACGGCCAGCGCCCTGGGTGGCTTTAAAATGCAGGGCAAGGATGCCGCCGCCGCTAAAAAGATTATCGATGACGCCAAAGCCCTGGAAGATGTCGGTGTTTTTTCCATCATTATCGAAGCCGTGCCGGCGCCATTGGCTCAACTGGTGGCCGAAGCGGTCAGTGTCCCGGTCATCGGGATCGGTGCCGGTGCCGATGTGGACGGACAGGTCCTGGTGACCCACGACATGATCGGCCTGTTCGATAAATTCATTCCGAAATTCGTCAAACAATACACGAAAATCCGCCCCATTATCCTGGAGGCGCTGAAAGCATACGGCGAGGAAGTCCGCGAGGCAAGCTTCCCCGGCCCGGAGCACAGCTTCAGCATGCCGGAGGAAGCCTTGGTACAATTAAAGAAAATGATCACGGACTAACTTTTTGTGCAAACCCGGACAAAGGAAACGAATCAGAATGATCTCGGCTTGCATATGATCTCCCGGATGCGCATATCGAATAGATTATTCATATGGGCCGGTTTGATCACCAAAGCGGCATCCGCGCCCCGGCCGGTACCACCGATGGCAATAACATCATTTCCGGAAAGTGCCCCGGCATCAGCCGCCATGATGGTCACTTCCACCGCCACTTTGGTTCCATGACCGAAAAGTCGCAAGGTATCGGCAATAATGAGTACCGGATAGGTGCCCTGGTGCTTTGCAGCCAAGGACTTCTCCAGCCCGGACAAGGCATGGGTGGCCGTCACGACCGTTGCGCCTTTTTGGGTCAGGTCTTCCCGCACATCGGCCGGCATCCTGTTTTCAAATGGCTTTGAAAAACCGTAATGGTACGTCACCGTTGTCACTTTAAATCCGCTGAACATCGTAAGCGCCTCAAACGCGGTGGCACCGGTGGTGGTGGCGACAACAATTTCATTAATATCAAGCGCCTTTGCCCGTTCATACGCATGTTTTATTACCTGTTCGGTGTTGTCTCGGCCGGCCGATTCAAAATACATTCGCTTTCTCCTTTAAAATAAAGTGGGTCCCTGAGTATGTTTCCACTCATTGTAACGAAAATAGCTTTTTAGTCAATACGACACCCGCTAGAAACCCGGCAAGAATAAAATACACGGAGCTGACGCCGGATTTTTGTTCGTGTTGACCCCTGTCAGATAGCGATATATAAAGTTCGTTAAAAGAACGGGTCGCTCATCAATCGGTTGACAGAAACCATCATTTTTTTGAAGTAACAAGTAAGATTAGATCATAATATTTTCCGTCACGGATTCAGGATATGATTATTGACTTCCATACCCACATATTCCCTAAAAACATCCGGCAAAACCGGTCGGCTTATTTTGAAAATGAACCGGCGTTTGAGCTATTGTATCGTTCCCCCAAATCCAAAATGGTCGGTGCGGACGCACTGGTTCGAGCCATGGATGAACAAGGGGTGGACAAATCGGTTGTGTTCGGTTTTCCCTGGCAAACGGAAAAGGTTTTTAAAACACACAACAACTACATCATGGCCGCCGTCGAGCGGTATCCGGATCGATTGATCGGGTTTGGCTGTTTCGATCCGCTCCAGGTCGGGGCGGCGATGGAGACCGAACGATGCCTTGAAAACGGGCTTGCCGGTATCGGCGAACTGGG
>JAOZUU010000041.1:6861-9459 GCA_029938515.1 Desulfobacterales bacterium
AACCAAAAACAATTACAGCAAAAAGTGAAAGGAGATCGCAAGCATGACACAACTAGTTCCTCCTCATGGCGGCAAGGGCCTCACCTGTTGTTTACTGGAAGGTGCCGAGCGAGATGCTGAACTGAAAAAAGCCGAAGGGTTGAAAAAGGTTGACATCTCGCCTCTGGTGAAGGGCGACTTGATTATGATGGGTATCGGCGGGTTCAGCCCGTTGACCAGTTTCATGACCAAGGCAGACTGGAAGGGCGTATGTGATGATTATCTACTGGCCGACGGAACTTTCTGGCCGGTTCCCGTGATCCTGGATGTATCCAAGGAAGATGCGGATGCCATTAACGATGGTGATGAAATCGCCCTGTTCGATCCCGAAGGGAACGAAATCATGGGCACCATGAAGGTCACCGAAAAATATGAATTGACGGCCGCAGAAAAAAAGTATGAATGTGAAAAGATTTTCATGGGCGAGGGCACGCCAACTGCCGAAGAATTCTGGAAAATAGCCGAAGAGGACCATCCCGGTGTTCAAGTGGTGATGGGCCAGAAAGCGGTAAACCTGGCCGGCCCGGTCAAGGTACTGAGTGAAGGGGAATACCCCACCAAGTATGCCGGTGTGTATCATCGTCCGGAAGAGTCCCGGAAGATTTTCGAGGATAAAGGTTGGAGCGAAGTGGCCGCCCTGCAATTGAGAAACCCCATGCACCGGTCCCACGAATACCTCTGCAAGATAGCGGTGGAAGTATGTGACGGCGTCTATATCCATTCCCTGGTCGGCAACCTGAAACCGGGCGACATTCCCGCCGATGTTCGGGTCAAATGCATCGACAGCCTGGTTAAAAATTACTTCGTCGATAAAAACGTCGTTCAGGGCGGATATCCTTTGGACATGCGTTATGCCGGTCCCCGGGAAGGGCTATTGCACGCCACTTTCCGCCAGAACTACGGATGCTCCCGCATGATCATCGGCCGCGACCATGCCGGCGTAGGTGATTTCTATGGGATGTTTGAAGCGCAAACGATCTTCGATAAAATTCCCACCCCGGCGGAAGAAGGCAAGGCCCTGATTTGCAACCCGCTGAAGATCGACTGGACCTTCTATTGCTTCAAATGTGACGGCATGGCTTCGATGCGGACCTGTCCCCACGGAAAAGATGATCGCGTACTTTTGTCCGGCACCATGCTGCGGAAGATGCTCTCCGAAGGCAAGGAGCTTCCCGATCATTTCGGCCGCGATGAGGTGGTTGCCATCCTGCGTGAATACTATGAAGGCTTAACGGAAAAGGTCGAGATCAAGACGCATAAAGCAGCGACCGGTGAATAAGATACACCGATAATATTTCAAAATCCCAAAAAAAGAGGTGCGTTGTATAACGCACCTCTTTTTTTGAAGGCTTCTCGGCTTTTCTCAAGCTGTGTCTTTGCTGGATAAAATTCTATATTGACACTCCACCGTCTTGATGTTAATCTTAAGTTGAACTTTATTCAATGGAGATGATTGATGCATCAGACGATAAATGCGAAGGAGCTTAGAGCCTCCCTTTCAAAGATTGTTGAGGGCGTCAAGCGCGGAGAGCGCTTTACCGTGTTATACAGAAGTCGTCCGGCTTTTCGGATTGTTCCCGTGGACGATGCGGATCGGCTAACCTCCCCCCTTACTAAAGATCCATTGTACCGCTCTGGAGCTGTTGGAGAATCGAGGGATGGTTTGTCCGCGGCAGACCATGATGCCATGCTTTATGGAACCCCGTGCCGATAAAGAGACTCTTTGTGGACACCGCCGGGTGGATGGCCATGTCGGATGCAAAAGACCCACTTCACCAAAAATCGGTACGATTTCGGGACAAATCACTCGAGCAAGGTACGATTCTGGTTACATCAAATTATATCCTGGACGAAACGCTGACGTTGATTCGAATGCGCCTGGGGATTGAATCCGCGGAAAAATGGTGGGAACTGATATCTGAAAGTTCTCGATGCAATGTGGAATGGATTACGCCGGAACGGTCGGAAAAAGCCCTTTATTTTTTCTTTCGTTGGCGTGATCAATCCTTTTCTTTTACAAACTGCACGAGTTTTATATTAATGCGGGAATTGGGTATTGAAAACGTGCTGACTGCCGACCGGCATTTCATTACGGCAGGATTCAACATACACCCATGACAATCTGCTGAGCCCGCCTGGCAAATCAGTGGTTTTTTTATTTTAAGGGAACCCATTTTGGCAGCAAGCAATAGTTTTGCGCTCCGTTAATAATACTGGAAATTTCATTATTTGGCTCCATCAAAGAACGATCAAACAAACCAAATGATAAAATCATTTGTATTAACATGTGGTTATATTACATCACCATTGCGCAGAGCCATGTCGATCAAATAACCATCAAACAAATCGAGCATCCAGCTGGTCAGGACCAGCCGATGATCAAATTTTAGACGGTGTGACCAGAAGGCGGGACGACGGGGTGCCCGTTTTTTGCGTATCATCAGTCCACTTCTCCGGACGTTGCTACGCCATAGGTGAAATCTCGTACCCTGTGGGCAATGTTCAATGCCTCATCACAGATCGCCTGGTCCGGCTTGGCCTGAGGCAGGGCGGAATAGA
>JAOZUU010000041.1:9559-11206 GCA_029938515.1 Desulfobacterales bacterium
GATGGGATATAAATGGCATCCATGAAATCCATATCATCTTCAGAGATGGGCGGCGTGATTTTCTGATCGACAAGGACACCAACCAGCTCCCGCACACTGTGTGTGCGCAGGAACGGGAGATCGAGTTCAATGATCAACGCCTTTAAAGATTTTTCCACTGCCTGCTGAGTGTTCTGGAGGCACGCATTAAGGTGGTCATGATCCAGCGCCAGCACAGAGACATCAAGGTTCTCATCGGCATAGGAAACCCATATGCGCGTTTCATCCTTCATAAACCACCTCACCCTTTTCAATTTCCCCTAAAAAAGGCCCTTGTTCCGGATTCGGGCGTAACGGAATGACATCCAGCGGAATCATTCGAGCAATATTCCGAAGCTTTCGACGGTACTTCCTGGCAAGAGGATAATAGCCCTCGTCCGAATCCTGAAATACGGCGATATCCAGATCATGAGGCTCATCCGAAGTTACGAAGGAGCCGAAAATCACCACCCGCCGAACCTCGGGAAAACCGGATAGTCCGGCGGCGATTTCCCGCTTCATCGTTTCTTTGGTCTTACCGACGATGTTCATATTTTACCTCCATAACTTTATTAGACATCCTTCACATCGAACATATGCCGCTTGAACGCTTCTTCAATAAGCCGCACCTTATAACGTGGTTCCAAATCTTCTTTGTCCGGATCGAGCGGCACATTCATGAGGTTGTTGTCGCCATTAATGTAGACCACGTCGAACTCGGAAGCCAATTGTCGCCCCAACGCAGAGACTGATCCAATCGGGCGGATTCCATCACTTCCGTGTCGTTTTTTCCTTCGCGGCCTTTCTTCATTTTCAATAAACCTCGGTATCAAATCCAGGCCGCACAAAATCTCTTGCATGGGGAAAGTGCGTTTCCACCCTTTTCCGGATATTCTCCAGCAGTTCGATCATATGATGGATCTGATTCCGATGATCGGTGAATCGGTTCAACAGAACGCTCCATGCCGACAATGAGCGATCGATGCCGATCAAGGCGACTTTTGTTGATCCATCCGAGTCTTTTGGGAAATCGGTTGAATCCAGCCATTCCTCTTCCGAAGTGCTTTCAACGGCTCTTTTCAGCTTGATGTTGATTTGAAATTGATACCACCGGATAATCTCGACGGCATCAACAGCGCTGATTATACCTTTTCCCTGCTTATCATCATGGCTGACGAGGTGTAGGCGGTTCCGCGCTCCTTCACTTTCATCGAGAAAATGTGCCTTCGTTGCAAAACATTCGTCAACGGCTTTTTCATATTTTTTCGCCAAGTGGCAAAACAGATGTGCCAAAGTGTTCTGTTTTCCGGCTATTTCACTTTCATCGATGCCGTCCAATTCAATCGAATCGATGTCAATGCCGTGTTCTTTGGCCATATCTTTAACCATGGCCAGCGTTTCTTTAAAAATTTCAGATAGCCTCTGCCAAAATTCCTCGTTCATTTCATCTCTTTCTTCAAGATCTCCAAACTTTTCTTCGACAATGGAATGGTTGAGGCATCTAGATGTAAACGGGCAACGTTCACACCATCGGTCACAATAATTGAAAATCCCTGGAATGTACTTTGGATCTTTAACACGCTTAAGCAATTCTTTTTTATTCATCATTTATAGATTCACTTTTCCCTT
>JAOZUU010000462.1 GCA_029938515.1 Desulfobacterales bacterium
AATTCACTATGTCGGTCATCGTAAGGACATTTATGAGCTATTTAAAGAAGCTATATCCAAATAATTTCACCCGCTTATAGATCTGAAGGAATAATAATTAACAGGGTTACCACCGGTCCAAGATTCTGCCAAAATCACCATTTAAAAACCAGCCAGAGGTAACATGAGACGCAACGGTGCGTCTCGGGTTTTGTAAAAAACCCAATATCTGCATTGCATTTCAGCCGCTGCTTCTTAATACATAAATCCAAACAACCATAGGGGAATTATGTTACCGAAACCTGTTTCGATATCATCCTTAACGACAAAGCCGTGCTCATGTTCCTTTATTTGCCGTCGTGATTTGGACTTACCCCCTATTTCAAACAGATATTTATCCGCAACAAGAAAATCTCCTTTTTTCACCGCGCGGATGATATAACCGGCGCTGACGACCTGATTGGCAAAGAAATTTTCCCGAACCGTGCCGACCGGATCTTCGGGCTGAAGTTCCATGCCAACAGCCTTAAGTAAGTTGGTATTAGCCATATACAACTTTGCCGGTTTACGGGTAAGACTGGCCCCTGCCCCTTTTTGCATTACTTTTATTATTAAACAGGCTTGTTCAAGATGTTCGAGGTAAGCATATACGGTTGGCCGGGCAATACCGAGATTGTTTGCCAGCCGGTCTATGTTTAATTCAAAAGGCGGCGAAGTTGAAATTTCATACAGGATTTTCTTTAACGCCGGGATACCGCTGAAACGCATGCCTGTGGTTGCGGGAATATCCTCGTAGAGCACTTTTTCGATAATATTACGAAGCTTTGCATGATATTCTTTTTTACCTTCAAGGAAAAATGGATAGGCCCCTCCGGCAAGATAATCCCTGAAAAGCCCCAATATCGGTTTTTCCGGTTGAACCTGGCTGGTTAGGCTGGAATGATTTTGCAAAATTTCCGACAACCTATATTCATCACTGTCGAACCCTTCGGCAAAGCGTAAATATTCGCGAAACGATAATACCGGGAGTGTGTAATATACGGCCCGTCGCGACAAGTCGGCCTTGCCAAGCTGCAAATGAAGCGAAGAACTGCCTGAAAACAGCAACCGGGCTTTGGGGAATGAATCATAAAGATTTTTTACCTCCTGAGCCCAGTTATTGTATTTGTGAATTTCGTCAAGGGCCAAAACCTGGCCGCCGGTCTTAAAAAATGCAGCGCCAATCTCATATAATCCCAAGGCTTCAACCCGGATATGATCGGCGGAAATATATAAAATATCCACGCCCGCTTTTTTTTCGGCGTTAAGATGCTGAAGCAGCATGGTGGTCTTGCCCGTGCCCCTGCCGCCAACAATCCCTATCAGGCGGTTTTCCCAATTTATTTTCTCATATAAAAACCGTCTATATTTCTTGGGTGTTTGGCGCAATATGCCGATTTGCAAGCTAAAAAATTCGGTAAGATCAATCATCGTGCCCCCTGTCTGTTATATAAAATAACAAATATTTGTTAAGTCTATCTTACAATTAAAGACTATTTGTGTCAATCATACTTTCAACTTATATCATAAACCCTGGATCTATCGTTTTAATGACAGCAAAGGAGAAGGGAGCTGGGAAGCTTGGCTCGATTTTTTCGCGGAGGCGGTCATTGTCACCGCCACTCGGGCAGTGGACACGATCCGGCAACTTATTGATCTTGCGAATGAAGACGGTGACAAAATCAGTGGTCTTGGCCGGGCGGCGGCGTTAACACTGCGGGTTCATCGGGCTATGTTAAGCCGTCCAATCGCGGCTTCCGGCTGGTTGGTGGATCACTCCGGCCACGGTAAACAAGTGCTTGGGGCATCTGGAGCGGCTGTGTATTGTACGGGAACTGACCTCTCGCAAGCGCAACCGAGTCTTCAGCTATGCCGGATATCTGGAAATCATGACCCAGGGAACGGCGCTTCCCGACTAACAGCGTCCAGACTTTTCATGTCAACACATCAACAGGAAAGAAAATCGACCTGTCCCATTCAGATTTTAACCATTAAGTTCATTTCAGTCTTTCGTTATGTATATCCAGATCGTCAAATGCGGCAATGGTAAAACCGTTTTCTTCAAAATGTCTGTCAAATGCAAAAGCGCATTCGATTTCCAGTGAATCCATAATTTCAAAGCTGAGACAATCCACGAAGCTGACATCTCGATTGTTCAGCACATAGAGGCGTTGTAGGGCACGGGTATGCCATTTATCATCAACCCATATAATTTCGATCAAGGGGAATATTTTCGCATAAAAATCATGAACCGCCGCCAGGCCGATTCGTCGTTGCAAAAGGGCTATTGTCTCTACCAGAACAAAAGAGCTGGTCACCAGTTGAAGACGTTGCCGGGCAAAATAGGCAAAATTCTCTTTGGCCCGGATATGCATATAGTCATTACTAACCAACAACGCAAAAATTCCGGACGTATCAACGAAAATATTCATAATCCAAAAGCTTCCTCAAGATACTGGTCGTGTTTGACGGAAATATCGGGTAATTCTGATTTATATTTCCCGACGATTGATCCGGCCTGTCTGTAAAGAGCCGAGCGGTCAGGGTTTCCTGTCATCAGAAACTGATCCACAGCCTTGCGGATCAGGGCGGCAACAGATTCACGGCTGGAAAGAGAAAGCGCTCTCAGCATCTGTGCCTGCTCTTCGGTCAGTTGAATTTGGGTGCGTACCACAACGCCCTCCTTGTTGTCATGTTATCGTTTATGAATATATGATTACATATATTTTCATAACTGTCAACTAAAATGAACTCGTAAAAAGGCCATCTAAAAGTGATGGCAAAGAAAAAAAATTAACCGCAGACAGACGCAGACGGAAATTTCCATTCGTATCCACCAGTTTTTTCAAAATAATAGTCTGCAGTCTGCTAATTGAGCCGAATCGCTTGGATCTTGTCTCATCCTTCGTTATTTTAGGATGCAGCCGTAGGATAAAATAACAGGGGGTCTTATTTTAGGATACGGTCGAACGATGAAACGAGAACTTGAGGGACACTATGTTACTATCTCAACGGTGGGCGAGAAGGCCGATTTTAACTTGACAGCTATGTATTTATAAATAATAATGACCATTATTATGCACAAGGAGGCATGTCATGGTCGAATCGCAAACAATCT
>JAOZUU010000463.1 GCA_029938515.1 Desulfobacterales bacterium
CTCTGTTGAGCGCTGACATGAACGCGGTACTGGGTAGTACCCTTGTGGTGGGATCGGTCTTTATCGGCATTAACCTGCTCTCGGACGCACTCTACCAGCTTTTGGATCCCCGCGCCCGGAGACGATAGAATAAAAAAGTAAAGATCCGGGTTCAGAGGGGATTTGTTTTGCTTGGCTTGATAATCCAAATCGAAATCGGAATCGCTATCGAAATCGGAACAACATGACGCTTGGATATGAAAAGCTGAATTGGATCGCATCGCCGCAATGCTCAGTCACTTGGATGGAAGGGGTTATTGCGTCCAAGAAGACACCGGGTCTTTACATTTGTGATTGGTGAGTTGTGATTTGTGATTGGTGAGTTTTTTCCACCATTCCTCAAGAAAATACTGAGCTTTATGGGTAGGCAGAATTCGATTTCGGTCCCGATTTCGATCCCGATTTCGATTTAGAAGTTCATTGAATGATTGGAATTTGAGATTTATTTGGCATTTGGTGCTTGGAATGTCTTTCTCAATACTCAAATCTCAATACTCAAATGAGGGTGAGGAGTTTTCTCCCAATCCCCGAATGAGACAATAAAGATGCAAGACAACCACCAAACAACAAATTATAAAAAAACCTCCAAAGAGAGCCTCCGCGCATGGTTACTCTCTTCGACGCCCGGGTCGCGCCGGCAGGCCCGCTTTGGTCGGGCCTATACCGCCTGGCTCAATTTCACCGAGAACCGTCTGGCCGTCATCGGGCTGGCCATTATCGGGGCACTTTTACTGCTATCGATCCTGGCGCCTGTCCTGGCGCCCTACCCGCCCAATGTGCCGGACCTGACCCAGCGTCTGGAGCCCATGAGCAGCCGGCACTGGTTCGGCACCGACGAACTGGGTCGCGATATCCTGTCGCGCGTCATCCACGGATCGCGCCTGACCCTTTACGTGGTCGTGCTGGTGGCAATCATCGCCGCCCCTGTGGGGCTGCTTGTCGGAACGGTTTCAGGTTACGCAGGGGGGATGATTGATGTGGTGCTCATGCGGATTACGGATATATTTCTTGCTTTTCCCAAGCTGATTCTGGCCCTGGCATTTGTTTCCGCCCTGGGACCCGGCATCGAAAACGCCATTATCGCCATTGCCATTACCTCCTGGCCGCCCTACGCGCGAATTGCCCGGGCCGAAACCATCACCGTACGCAACGAAGACTTTATCGCCGCCGCCAGGCTGCAGGGTGCCGGACCGGTGCGGCTGATAGCGGGCCATGTGGTTCCTTTGTGTCTTTCTTCACTGGTCATCCGGGTCACCCTGGATATGGCCGGTATCATCCTCACCGCCGCCGGTCTCGGATTCCTGGGATTGGGCGCCCAGCCCCCCATGCCCGAATGGGGCGCCATGATCTCCAGCGGCCGTAAATTTCTTCTGGATCAGTGGTGGGTGGCCACCATGCCGGGAATTGCCATTTTTATCGTCAGCCTGGGGTTCAACCTGCTGGGGGACGGACTGAGGGATGTGCTCGATCCCAAAACGGAAGGAAAATAATGCGCCACCTGCTTGAAATAGAAGATCTCAACGTTACCTTCAGATCACGCAAGCAAACGATCAGGGCGGTGAGGGGAATCAGTTTCAGCATGGGACGCGAAAAACTGGGTATCGTCGGTGAATCGGGGTCCGGCAAATCAGTCACCGGCCGATCGATCCTGGGCCTGATCCGTCCACCGGGAGAAGTCCGCGTTCGTCAGCTCATTTTTGACGGTATCGATCTGAAAGATGCTTCCGATGCCACCTTGCGAAAAATTCGGGGCCGACGCATCTCCATGGTCATGCAGGACCCCAAATACTCTCTAAATCCGGTCATGACCGTCGGACGGCAGATTGGAGAAGCCTACCGGATACACCGTCGCGTGACTCGATCCGAGGCACGAAGCAAAACCCTGGAAATGCTTACGGCCGTCCGCATCCGTGATCCCGACCGGGTTTACAGCGCCTATCCCCATGAAGTCTCGGGTGGCATGGGCCAACGCATCATGCTGGCCATGATGTTAGTTCCCGATCCCGACCTCATGATTGCCGACGAGCCCACATCGGCACTGGATGTCACCGTCCAGCTCCATTTGCTGGCCATTCTTGATGATCTGGTGACAGAGCGTGGGATGGGACTGATTTTCATCAGCCACGACCTGGAGCTTGTGGCCTCATTCTGCGACCGGGTAGTGATCATGTACGCCGGGCAGGTCATGGAGGTGTGCGACGCTAAAAAACTTGACCAGGCCCGGCACCCTTATACACGCGGGCTCATGAACTGCCTTCCCCGTATCGGCGGTGAGCGGACCGAACTGCCGGTCCTTAAGCGTGACGCCGCCTGGCTGGAGAATGTATCATGATCGATGTCCGGGCGCTGCGGATTTCTTTTGGTGAAGGGACCGACAGGGTCCATGCCGTGCGCGGGATATCCTTTGCGGTCAATGCGGGCGAATCTTTCGGTCTCGTGGGCGAATCGGGATCCGGCAAGTCCACCGTTTTAAGGGCTATCTGTGGCCTCAATCATGCCTGGCAGGGGACGATTACCATCGATGGCGAGAAACAGGGACCCAAGCGCGGAAAACCTTTTTTCAAAAAGGTGCAGATGGTATTCCAGGATCCCTACGGTTCCCTCCATCCCCGTCATACCGTAGACCGCATCCTTTCCGAACCGGTTGCCATCCATCGCCTGGGACAGGCAGATAAACGTATCAACAAAACCCTGGAAGAGGTCGGGCTCGGCACCGACTTCCGTTTTCGTTATTCCCACCAGCTCTCCGGCGGCCAGCGCCAGCGGGTCGCCATCGCCCGGGTTCTCATCCTGGAGCCGAAAATCCTTCTCCTGGACGAGCCCACCTCGGCCCTGGATGTCTCGGTACAGGCTGAAGTGCTCAACCTGCTCCATAAGCTGCGCCGTGAACGGGGATTGACGTACATCCTGGTCAGCCATGATCTGGCCGTTGTGTCCCATATGTGCGATCGGGTGGCGGTGATGAACAATGGCAAGATTGTTGAACAGCTGGATGTAGAGTTGATCAACAACCGCAACCCCGTTCATCCCTATACCCGTCAGTTGCTGACGGCGAGCTTGGGGTATAATCGGGAGGCGATTTCCGGTTTCGAG
>JAOZUU010000464.1 GCA_029938515.1 Desulfobacterales bacterium
GATGGGCTGACACAGGTTTTTGGATTCATGATCGATCGATTATTTGGCCAATATTTATAAGCCGGTGATTCATTAAAAGTAATCCATAATTTTACATAGTTATGATAAATCTGTCAAGTTCTGATTCGTGAAACGGTTGGTCATGACGGAGTGTAAGCATGCTTATCCAATTCGATCATCGCCAAGAAAGGCGGCAATTATTTTAGAAGTGTGCTTCTGATCGTGAGGTGCTATCCATATTATATTCGGGTCTCTTTTGAACCAGGTCATTTGCCGCTTGGCGTAACGGCGGGTGTCCCGTTTCATTGTCCGGATCGCCTCCTCCCTTGAAAGCCTCCCTTCGATAAATGAAGTGATGTGTCGATAACCGATGGATTGCATGGCCCTGATCTCAGAGCCGTATCCTCGGCCGAGAAGTCCTTTGACTTCATCGACCAATCCGGTCGCTATCATATCTTCTACCCGCCGGTCAATTTGCGCATAAAGGGTCTCCCGGTCCATACTCAGGCCGATCTTCAATGCATCAAACAGGTGATCACCGAACTGGTGGGACGTCTGAATGGACGACATCGGCCGGCCGGTGATTTCGTACACTTCAAGCGCACGGATGATGCGGAAGGTATCATTGGGGTGGATGCGTGTGGCGGCCGCAGGGTCGCACGATGCCAGGCGCTTGTGGAGAACCCGGCTGCCTTTCGTGGTTGCCTCGATTTGTAGGCGGTTGCGCACTACCTTGTCGGCGATTGCTTCTGAAGAGAGGCCGTATAATAAGGCCTTAATATAAAGCCCGGTGCCTCCCGCAATAATCGGAAGAATGTCATTTGGGGCAAGTTTACGAACGCATGCACGGGCCATGTGGGTGTATCTCGCCGCATCGAAATTCTCATCCGGATCGATCACATCGATCATATGATGAGTCACCCGGACCTGTTCTTCGGCAGTGGGTTTCGCTGTGCCGATGTCCATATACCGATAGATTTGCATGGAATCAGCCCCGATAATTTCACCACCGAACGCCTCGGCCACGGCAATGGCCACGGCGGTTTTGCCGATCCCGGTGGGACCGCTGATGACGATGAGTTTCGGTTTGGGGCGTTCGTTTTTCATTGGTGGAACGAATTAACTTTCGTGACTATTGCGTGTTTTTCCCGGAGGCGGTATTGTGTAATAATATACAGCTTTACCGGGATGATATTTCAAGGCCGATTCGATGGATAAAATAGTCAATCTCAGCGATTACCGGCATCAGATTTTTAAAAAAAAGGCTTATGGTTTCTGGGAGAAGCATCTGGGAGAATCGTTTAGCCTGAATTCGCGGTTCACGGATCTTTCCGACAAGGTCTTGTATCTACTTGCCGAGCCGGGAGACGCCAGTACCAAACTATACTACGAACTGATCATGGGGATCCTTGATTATGGCACGGCCGACGATTTTTTCTACCTGGATAATCACCAAAAACTCACCGTCGTAGATATCCACATGTTTCTCGCCGATCACGGTCGGTTTGAAATGATGCGAAGGCTTGGCTGGTTGGAAAGCCATCCCTGCCTGCAAGACCCCCTCGTGGCTATTGTCCGGCAATTTGATCAAATTAAGCCCCCTTGCCTGGCCTCTCTTCCAACGCTGGCTCCCTCGCATTCCGATTATGAATCCTACCAGCAGTTAATCTCCCGTGAAAAGCAGGTCTTCATCCGGAGGATGCTTAACGATGCACTGGAAGTTTTTAAAAAACGGATATCGACGTCCATTTAAATTGAATATTTTTCATAGGTCTCGGCGTAGAGTTTCATTCTTACGCCCTGGTTAAGAAATCCTTAAGCTCAATTAAATTTTCGAAAACGTCGCAGTTGGCAGGCTTACTTTTAAATTTGTCTTTTGGACCAATTAAATATTTCCGGCCGATACCGGCATTTTTTCCGGCATCGATGTCACTTAATTGATTGCCGACCAGCAGGCTTTCTCCCAGGTTTAATTGCAATTCTTTTTGGGCACGCAATATCATTCCCGGATTCGGTTTGCGACAATCACACTCTTTTTTTAATCTGCCGATCCCTTTTGTAGGATGATGGGGGCAAAAGTAAAATCTTGAAATAAATACACCCTGGTCTTCAAAACGATTCCGAATCCAGACGGTTAATTCTTCAAGCTGATCAATGGTATAGTATCCCCTGGCGATACCTGACTGGTTGGAAATAATGACGATTTTGTACTGACGGTCTTGAAATAAGCGGCATAAATCAAATATGCCCTTAATGAATTGAAAATCTTCTATCTTGTAGACATAGCCTTTATCAATATTGACAACGCCATCTCGATCCAGAAAGGCAGCCTTGATCATTGTTCGATGTTTGCAGGCTCAGCATTGGAGATACTCTTAATCAGAGAACTCGTACTTTTGCCTTTTTCAAGAGGAAACAGGATGACCTTGCCTCCCCAACTTTCCACCAATGCGGCCCCGACAACCTCTTCTGTTCGGTAGTCTTGGCCTTTGATGATTACATCCGGCCTGAACGCCTGGATCAGCACGATCGGGGTTTTTTCGGAAAAAAGCACGACCATGTCGACACATTCCAGAGCGGCCAGGATGGCGGCCCGATCCTGCTCGGCAAGAACCGGTCGCGAACGACCTTTAATCTCCCGGATTGAAGCATCCGTATTCAACCCCACAATGAGCCTGTCTCCCTCTTTGGCGGCGGCTTGGAGGAGATGGATATGACCGGTATGCAGAAGGTCAAAGCAGCCGTTTGTAAATACAATCACTTCTCCCTGGCTACGCCAGTCTTTGATCATGGACGTTCCCTGCTGAATCGAGCAAATTTTGTGCTGGGGTCCTTCGTTTGATATTCTTAAGGCGTTGTGAAGTTCACTCAATGAGACCGGATGGGTCCCGATCTTGCTCACAGCTACTTCTGCAGCAATATTGGCGAGTTCCATGGCTCGGGGCATCGAACATCCGGCACAAAAGGATGCTGCCAATACGGCAATCACGGTATCACCGGCACCGGAAACATCAAAAACTTCCTTGGCCCGGGCGGGAACCGATACCACGTCATTCCCTTCTTGAAAGAGGATCATGCCTTTGGCTCCCTGGGTAACCAGCAGCCAGTCGAAACCGAAGGCTTTTCTA
>JAOZUU010000465.1 GCA_029938515.1 Desulfobacterales bacterium
ATCCACCGGTACATATCCTGATATGCACCGGCGGATGTGCCTTGTAGACGAACCAAAATCCGGCGAAATCTGGTGGATTTATTTCTTTCCGGGGACCTAACTCCAATTTAAATTTCTTGCCGGACGGTCGCCGGTACACCACAGGGATCCCTTCGACCGGGTGCTGATCGCACAAGCCCGGATCGAGTCTTTTAGAATTATCTCAAAAGATTCAAAATCTGGAAGACTATTTTTTCGGTTTATCCGGCATCAGATCGCCGGGATCCTTGACGATATCTTTGGCTTTAAAGTCGGCGAGAAGAAACGGGTAGTTGTTTTCGGATGACTGCGCCGGCCAGAGGGGTTCTTCTTCTTCTTTTTTTTCATGGGCATATACGGATAATTGATATGTCTTGGTGCCGGAAAGCGTGATGGATATGACCGGATCTTTAAAATCTTCCTTGATACGGTCCTTCAGATAGCTTTTACATTTGAGATTGGAAAGGGAGGAAAGAAACGATTTGATTTTGTTTAAATCGGCCGGTTTATTGTCCGTAGTAATCCATTGGAGTGATTTCTTCTCAGGTTTGGGCGATTCTTCCACTTTTTTAAATTCGGTGGTTTTACCGTCTTTGGTAATCTTAAAGGATCCAATATCATCCGATTTAAAGGCCAATACCGTTTTGTCTCGCAGCGCATCGGCGGTGGTCTCGAATCGGTCTCGAAAGTTGTTCTCGGCGTGGAAGACCCGGTCGTCACCGGAAATTTTAACGAAGGTGTGCCTGAAGGTGTCGGCGGTTTTACCTATATCGAATTCACGTTTAACATCCTTGCCAGCCCAGGCTTTTACTTGAATCCGTTTTTCAGGGGTGAGATCATAGCGGTGGTCATTTTTTGATTCGGATACCATGGCGGTGAGTTCCAATTCCGAAACAATGTCGAGCATCCGGTCGATTTTTTTCGAATCGGCCGGATAGCCTTCCGGTGCGATGATCCAGTCGTCTCCCTTGCGACTTACGACAAGCGTTTTTTCGGGGCCGGTGATTTCAATTTTTGATATCTTTTCTTTGGTGATCCTGGACAGCGCCGGCAATTGGTAGGTGGATCGATCGGTCTGGCGCAATCCCAGATACGCCACCACAGCTACGATAATGGCGGCTAAGATGATGTATTCTTTTTTTCCTTTCATTCTGGCCTCATTCTGTTTGGAAAATCATCTGAATTCGTTTTTTCCGGGCGTGCCGGCGCATCCATACCAGTAGCCCAAAGATCACGACTAAAATGGGCAGCCCGATGATGTTGAAAGCTTTAATAATCGTTTTAAATCCAGCCGGTGGGGCGTTCAAAGGGTTCAGCTGCTGGGTTTTGCTTCGCATGACGGCGATTTCTTCACGGTCGTTCAGCGCGTCGATCATATTCATGATGAACATGGCGTTGGGGCTCCGGCCTTCCCGATCGAGGATCGTATCGGTGATCATGTCAGATGCCGCCATCACAAAAATTTTGGCCGACTGCCCCCTGGCAATGAATGTGCCGGATCGTTCCACATCGGTTAGCTCGCTTTTTTTGGTTTGCGCTTCTTTTTTGGATATATCTTCTTCTTTCAAAACCTTATCTTTATCCGGAGTGGCCGTTTCTTGATCTGACGATTCCTGAACAGTTTTAACCGGAATCGTTTTGCCCTCAAAATAACTGGGAAATTTCCCTTCCAGAAGATAGGCTAAAGGAAACTGATCCCGCTTCTCGTTGTTTGGCGGAGGGGACATCATCATGGGGTTTAAATTGATCGGCGCTTTCATTTCCCAGGACTTGTCCGAAGATGAGATCAGGCGGTGGGCCTTGACATTGATCTGATCCAGTCGGCTTTTATCGATGTGGACCGGAGAGGCTTTCAGGACCACCATCCCCTTGACCTCTTTTATAAAATCGAGGTCGTTGTTGATGTTTCGGTTCATTATCAATGGGGCAAAGTAGATCGGTTGCTGCCCCCCCCCCCTCTGTTGGGACACGTGTTGCTTAAAACAGTTTTCATCGAGCACATACGATTTTTCGACATTTACGCCCCAGTGGGAAAGAAGTTTTTCAAGGCCCGTATCAATGGGGACAAAGATCGTTTGGCCACCCATCATCATTTGCTGCTGCCCCCCGGGCATCACTTCCTGGAAGCGGTCGGGGAATAGAATGAGATTATTGCCGCGCATGATGAACTGGTCAATCTGGTAAAGCTCATAATCGCTGAATGCTTTGGTCGGCCGGGCAATGACCAGCGCATTCAGGCTGTCGGGAATCGGTTCTTTCTCAAGATTAATATCGCGGACGGTATAGGTTTGTGAAGCCAGACCTCTGAAGGCCGTGATATTGCTTTGGCCCTGGGGCATCATGGGCGTGGGATCAGGCCCCCCCAATGTTCCATGATCGGCCAGATAGCCCAGCTCTTCATTAATATTAACAACTTTTTCCAGAGCGTTATCGATGATCTCTTCCAGATTGTCCAAATCAACCATTTCGTAATGTGTACCGATCAGGGGAATATTAAGCACCTGTAATATCGGAACGGAAACTGATTTTTCGCCATGGGTGATGACCAGGCCGACGGCTCCTTTGCCGGCATCAATCTGGTGCTTGGGCACGGCCGGCCATTTTAAGGCCAGCAGGTGGTGTTTTTCAACTTCCTCATACAGGGATGGATCCTTATCGGGATCGAAGCGCTGGTAAATTAACTTTTCATGGTTTTTCCTGTTCAGCCTGGTAACAATTGATTCAATTGTTTCGGGCACTTTGTCCAGATCTTGCAATTGCATGAGCGGTGCGATTATGTCCAGAGATGATGAAAAGTAGAGCTTTACACCGATCTTATCCTTAAGATTGAGCATTGCGCTGATTTTATTATTTAATTTCTGGATCGCCGTGGTCAACTTGTATTCCAGGCCGTCGGTGGTGGTGACGGCGTCAATTCGTTCCACCATGTCTCCATGGATAAGGACCAGTCCCATATAAGCGCGCTGGAATCCCACCTCGTCGGCTTCCACCCGTTGGATCTGGACGGGGTTGATGCCATAAGTCTGGGCCAGTTCCTGATTTCGGAGGGTTTGATCATCCAGGCTGCCTTCATCCGGATTTACGTTGTAGAAACGGTAATTAAAATA
>JAOZUU010000042.1 GCA_029938515.1 Desulfobacterales bacterium
CGTTTGATCAGATCATTGTAAAAAGCGATCGCCCGGTCGATCTGCCCGCTGCGGCGGCAGGCGCCCTGGTAGCCGCTGTTTAAGTAAACATCCCCGGGCTTTTCCTTTAACAGTTCTTCCATCATGGGGATCGCTTCTTTTTCCCGGCCGGACTTGGCCAGGGCGAAGGCTTGTTTGCGCTGGATAAAAGGATTGGCGGCACCCTGGTCGAGTTTCTCGTAAGCTTTCAGGGCCAGCTCGGGTTGGCCGGACCGGCGGCAGAGGGAGGCGTAAATCTCTTTGTAAATGGGCGGCCGGGAAGCAATTTTAGCCAGTCGGCCGTAGCGTTTCAACACCGCTTCGATCCCGTCGCGTCGGATCTCAAGGTCAGTCAGGAGCCACAGCGCTTCGGGAAAGTCCGGTTCGGCCTGAAGCCACTTTTGAACGGTTTTCAAGGCCTCATCATCCCGGTTCAGGGCGGCCAGGGCCTTGGCTTGCCAGCGCAACCGCCGGGCGGGGGGCATATCCCACCGGGTCAATAATTCAAGTACGCGATCCCATCGCGACAGGGCCGTCAGGGAACCGAGCCATCCGTTTTGCCCGATGGCCACCAGCTTGGGAGCGACGGCCACCTCACGGTAATGGGTGATGGCATCTTCGTATCGCTTCAATCCCTTCAACGCGTCGGCCATGGCCAAAAGGGCGTATGGATTGACGGGATCCAGGGTAAGGGCCTGCCGGGCCACGGATTGAGCGGCTTTATATTTGCGACCCCGATTCAGCGCCGCTGCCTGCCGGGTCAGCCAAAAAGGGTTTTTGGGATCGCCGGCAAAATGGGCCTCCTCGGCCAATTGGGCCGCCTGGTCAAATTGGCCGGTTGAGACGAATTTGCGATAGCGTTGATACGCGTCTGTGTACATGGAATCGGATGATTTTATTCGTTATTATGTCAAATTGTACCGCTATATTTGATATAACTTAGCCCTTATGTCAAATCCATCCACGTATGATCCATGGCTGAATGTTTTTCAGAGTGCAGAAGATTTCTGGTGGCGATGCAGGGAAATCGCCATGGCCTTGGGATAGAGGCTTTCAACCGTTGATGTCTCCAATCGGTAAAATCCGATGCCGAAAACGCGATTTTCATAGCGGATCAAGACATGGCCGTTTCCCGTGCACCGGGATGCCTGGGGCCGGTCTATGGTGATGGTTTGGCGGGAGAGATATTCGTTCAGTTGGGTTAGGGAGACGGAAATGATATTTCGGCGGGCATGGTGGCCGTAAAGCATGGCTGCCGCCGTGGTTAATTTGAAAAAGCGGCCGCCGATATGCATGAAAGGGATACCCATCGATGGGAACGGTTTTAACGGGGGGTGGTGATCCCCGGCGATGGCACGAATGTCCCGATCTCTTTTGATCGAAAATCGAACGGATTCAAACACCGCATCCGAAATACCGAATCGTGTTTGAAGATAGTGAAGATAAGCAGAGAGATTCGCGACGGGTTTTTGGGTGGATTCCGACGGAGATCTTGCGGTCCCATCGCTTTCCGGGATGGCGGTGGAGTGCGCAGTGGCCGGGTGAATATCGGTTTTTTCCAAAAGAGCGATGAAAAAGCCGTCTGTGTCGTTGTGATGTGGCCAGATACGAAGGCAATGTCTCAATTCGGAATGGAACGTCTGGCCTGCCCACGTCGTCAGGCCGGGGCTGGCGCTCAATCCAGGTTGCCGCACCGGCAAGACGCGGAGCTGATTCGGGCAACTACGCAGGACCGCATGAACCACGGCCTCATTTTCTTCCGGCGCGAACGTGCAGGTGCTGTAAACGATCCGGCCGCCCGGACGGCATAATTGGACGGCTCGTTCAAGAAGCGCGGTTTGTTTACGGCTGATTTTTTCTCGCGGGATTGCGCGGCGGGATCGCACCTTTGGATTTTTGCGAACCGTGCCTTCGCAGCTGCACGGTGCGTCCACCAACACGCAATCGAAGCGGTCGGCGTCCTGGGGATGGGGGAAGGTGGTGCCATCCCGGCAAGTGGTGCTGACGTTGATCAGACCCAGGCGATCGATCATCATACGGACCGGTTGGAGCCGGCGGTAGTCTGGATCATTGGCCACGACGGTCCCTCTGTTTTGCATGGCCACGGCCAGTTGGGCGGTTTTATTTCCCGGTGCTGCGCAAAGGTCAAGTACCCGGTCTCCCGGGTGGGGTGCCAGGACAAGGGCCGGCAGCATGGCACTGGCCTCCTGGATGTTAAATAGCCCCGCCAGATAGGCCCAGTGCTGACCCAAGCCGGGTCCGTTATCGGGCAGACGAAATCCTCCCGGCCAGGGTAACGATGTGCAGTTATAGCCGTCGGCCCGAAGAACCGCTGCCAGTTGCGCCAGATCAATGCGTAAAGTGTTGGTCCAAAAAGATCGCCGAGGGAAACGTTGCAAAGCGTTTTCAAAGGCCGGGACATCATTAATGATGCGGTGATAGCGAGAAAAAGGGGAAAAGGCGGTCATGGTTTTTAGTCGATTGTGTTGGTTGTTTAGATGGTAGCCCTTAAGCGGCCGTGAAATTTGTCCCTCGCATCTCTTCTTTTAACAGGCAGCAGGCGATTTGATACAAGGGGGAGCCATCGGGACTGTAGGCAAGATTGCCAGGCTGGACGAGCTTGTTCATCACGCATCCTTCGGGGATATCGAGGCGAAACAGATCGGCTTCATTGATACTCGGCCTTGGGTGCAGGGTGTCATTTTCAAAGGCCAGGGCATGGATCGGATAATCCTCGCACAACGGGCAGCGGTACACCCGGCCGTTGGGAAAGATAAAGTAATTATCCGCCACGTTGCCGGCACATTCGAAGAGCTCGCCGGGGCTGAGGAAAACCTTGGGATAGGTGACGGTGATGCCGGCGGTGGCGACCTTTTCCGCCACCCCGGGGACGATCGTTTGCCAATTCGTTTGAGAAACTTGGGTCATGTCCGTCTCGCCATGGACCGACGGACCGCGGATGCCGATAACCTGGATAAAAAAACGGGTCACCCCCAAATCGGAAAGCAAGGGGATCATGTCGGTTAACTCGTCGATGTTGGCGGTGCTGACGGTATAGATCAGGCTGACGGCAAAGCCCCGGGCGACGGCCTGGCGAATACCGGCGGTGCAGACTTCAAATGAGCCCTTGCCACGGATCGGATCGTTGGTTTCGGCGGTGGCGCCATCGAGGCTGAAGGAAATATAGTCGACCTCGCCGGGAGTAATTTTCTGAATAAAATCGTTAAACAGGTAGCCGTTGGTATCCACCGTGATGGAAGCATATCTCAGATGTCGCGCATGCCGAATCGCCTCGGCCAGGTCGGGATGAAGGGTTGGTTCACCCCCCAAAAAGATGACATTGACGGGGCGTTCATCCGGAACGAATGCTTCCAGCCAGGAGCGGATCGTCGCGAGGTCGAGGGTATTGGTTCCATGCTGCGCGGGATTGATGTAGCAGTGCCGGCATCTGAGGTTACACCGGGTCAAAATATGAAAGAAGACATTAACGGCGTTTTTTGTAAACGTCACGGTCTTTTTGATGGCCGCCAAAAGTTATCTCCTTCCCATGCAGAATTTGGAGAGGTTCTCGTCGAAATCCACCGGATAGCATCCATCGAAACAGGCCTTGCAGAATTTTTTTTCCGGGTTTTCCATTCCGGTTGATTTTAGCAGGCCTTCGAGGCTCAGGTAGTAAAGCGAATCAAGGCCCAGGTAATCGGTTAGCTCGTCGACGGACATTTTTGCCGCAATCAACTCACCCCGGGTGGAAAAATCGATGCCGTAGTGACACGGAAATCGATGGGGCGGCCCGCTGACCCGCATATGAATTTTGTTGACGCCCAGCGCCTTTAGTGCCTTGACTCGGGTTTTCACCGTTGTGCCGCGGATGATGGAATCCTCGATAATGATGATGTCTTTTCCTTTAAGCAGGCTTTTGACCGGATTGAGTTTGATACGCACACCGAAATCCCGCATGCTCTGAGACGGTTGAATAAAGGTCCGACCCACGTAATGGTTACGGATCATGGCCATTTCAAACGGAATATGGGCGGCTTCGGCGTATCCCAAAGCGGCATAGGTGCCCGAGTCGGGAAAGGGCATGACCAGGTCCGCTTCCACCGGTGCCTCCCGGGCCAGGCGTCGGCCGTGGGCCTTGCGGACCTGATATACATTTTTCTCGAAGAAAGTGCTGTCCGGCCGGGCAAAGTAGATAAACTCGAAAATGCAAAAAGCGCGATCTATCGGCTTATCGGTTTTGATGCTTCGCACCCCATCTTTACCGATGATGACAATCTCGCCCGGATCCAGCTCCCGGACAAGCTCGGCCTCCACCAGGTCCAGGGCACAGGATTCCGAAGCCAGGACGTAACTCCCGTTGAGTTTGCCCAGGCAAAGCGGCCTGAAGCCCTGGGGATCCTTGATGCCGATGATTTCCCCTTCGCTGGTCATCATCACCATCGAAAAGGCCCCCTCGAGGCGCTTAACCGTTTCCACAATGGCCTGTTCAAACCCAAGCTGAATATTTTTGACGAACAGGTGGAGAAACACCTCGCTGTCGATGGTGGTCTGGAAGATCGATCCGGCTTCTTCCAGTTCTTTTTTGAGGTGGTGGGCGTTGACCAGGTTGCCGTTATGGGCCACGGCGTATGAACGTGTGCGGTGATGAACGACAAACGGCTGGGCATTGGCCAGGACCGAAGACCCGGTGGTGGAATAGCGGACATGGCCGACGGCACTGGTTCCCTTGAGTTGATCTAAATGCGGATCGTCAAAGACATCCGGGACCAGCCCCATGCCCATGTGACCGACGACCTGTTGGCCCTGGACGGTTGCAATCCCGGCGCTTTCCTGCCCCCGGTGCTGGAGGGCGTAAAGGCCGAAATAGGTCATTCGTGTGGCTTCCGGGTGGCCATATATACCGAACAGGCCGCAGGCATCCCTGGGGCGACGATCGGGGCAACCGGCCATCGGTCCATCCGTATCCAAGGCCGTGGGTGGATGTGAAATCATTGAAGATTTTTTTCTCGGTGAATCAATATCAATAGCATCGGTTTCGGGTTGATTATTTTCCAACGGTTTCTCTCATTTAATATCGTGTTTAAGAAAAATATTATAGATTAAGACAGGTCATATGAGGCCAGGGCATCATTTTCAATTATATTCCATACCCCGCACGGGCAAACGGCGGCGCAGAATCCGCACCCGATACACCGGTCGGCGTCGACTATGTATTCGAAATCGTTATTTTCGGTTTCATTACGGGCGATGGCTGCCTGGGGGCAAAGGGAAATGCAGATCTCGCAATCCCGGCAAGTCCCGCAGGAAGAACATTGACTGCCGCAGTGATCCGCATCGGTATATACAGTGATCCGTGGGTCAAAGTATTCCAGGGTCACCCGGCGAGTATCGATGACCGGGCGCAGTCTACCCACAGGCCGTCGCCCCTCAGCGATGTCATCGATGGCATCAGCGGCGCGCCGGCCGGCCCCGATGGCATCGGTGAGAAGACCCGGCTTGACCGCGTCGCCGATGGCAAATACATTGGGGGCACTGGTTTGGCCGTATTCGTCGGTACCCACGAAACCGGCGTCCGTTTGGATATCATCGGACAGAAAATCGATCTCCGGGGCATCTCCGATCGACACGAAGACCGTATCCGCCGGAATCACTTCTCCGGAAGTCAGAACCACACTCTCGTCGGTGATTTCCCTGGTAAAACACGGCCATTGGAATTTTGCGCCCACTTTTTCGGCCTCGGCCCGTTCCTTCCCGAAAGAGGCAGGCTCCTGGATATCGATCAGGGTGATATCCACGGCGCCCAGCTGATGGGCCACGGCGGCCACGTCACACCCGACGTTGCCGGCCCCGATAATTACCACGCGGTTACCCACGGAGGCCTTACCCGTTTTGGCCCGGGATAGAAAATCGAGGGCCGTGACCAGATGTTCGTTGCCCGGTATGGGAAGGGTTCGCGGTTTATTGGCGCCGACGGCAATAATGGTAAAGTCGAAATCGGACCGGATTCGGGCAAATGTGTCCGCATTGATGGCCTGTTCCATTTGGACATGGGGAATGACCTCGCGGATTCGGGCCAGTTCCCTGTCGACGATTTCTTCCGGAATTCGCAGGTTCGGAATCGCGCTGGAGATTTTTCCTCCCAGCCTGGAAGCGGTATCATAAACGACGACATCATGGCCTTTCAGTCGAAGTTGCCAGGCCACCGAGATCCCCGCGGGACCGCCGCCGATCACCCCGATCCGTGTGTCACCGGTTGGCGGAATTTCCGGTAGACCGGCGTTGATACTGGCTTTTCCCAGAAGCGTCACGTCGACCGGATCGATTAAGGCCGTTTGCTTGGTGCAGGCCGTCATACAGGGGTTGGCGCACAGATAACCGCAGACGGTCGCCGGAAACGGGGTGTAGGCCAGGGCCAGATCGACGGCCTCGTCCATCCGTCCTTCCCGGATCAGCCGCCATCTTTCCTGGACTGGAATCCCGGTGGGGCAGGTGGCCTCACAGGGCGCGGCATACTGGCGATTTTCCCAGACCGGAACATAGCGCCGGAGCGCGCCGGTGGGTACCAATGGAATCGGCCGGCGATCGATATCGGTCAGATCTCCCACCAGTCCGCCATCGCCCAGTTCCCTGTTCCAGACCTTATGTCGGAAATCGGTCATGGCCCGCAGGGTGCGCCCCTTTTTTTCCATGGGCGTTCGCGCCCGGATGAGCTGCCATTTTTCCCGTTCGGCCAGAGTGTTCAGGAGTTCGCCACGACCGACAGTATCCAGAAACACCTTCAGGTTTTCATGGAGCCAGGCATAGGCATCATCATCAATGGGGATTTGTTTGGCATCGACCTTGCTGTATCCATCCTGATGGCCGCGGAAAAACACCTTGCCGCTCACCATGCCCACCAGGGGACGGTAGCCGAGAATGCTGTCGGGATTCTGGGGTTCGTATCCGCATATCACCGCCACACCGCCGGCCATGAACTCACCGAAGTAATCACCGGCACCGCCCAGGATCCAGAGTTCCGGGGGGTCGAAACGGGGGTTGTGCTTGGTCATGGTCATCCCCCGGGCGCCGATATTCCCTTCGATGTAGATCTTGCCCTGGGCCATGGCATTGGCCACGCCATTACCTGCATTGCCGTGAATGGTGATATGGGCCCCGGCGTTCAGCCAGCCCACATCATCGGAAGCCGGGCCAAAAATCTCAATTTGTGTATTGGGAAATCCCATGGCGCCGACACGCTGGCCGGGATGACCGGTGATCCGGACAGTAACCGGATCGTCGCCCGCTTTAAAAAGCCGGCCGCCGATACCGTGTTGACCAAAAGCGTCGATGTTCAACCGGCGATAGCCGTCGGTCACCGCTGCCTGGATCTGCTCCTCCAGCACACGGGTTTCTATACGGGAACCGTTTTCTTTTCCGGAAATATTAATGTACGGTTTATCGCTCATTTATTGCTCCGATATCACACCACATAATGGATCTGAAGCCGATCGGCAGCGTGATGGTCGTCGATGCCGATGGCATCGGACATGCCGATGGGCAGGGTCGTGGAACGGCCCAGTGGTGCGACGATTTTCTTCAATTCCGTGTCGAAACTTAAAAACAAGTCCACCACCCGTTGGGCCACGTCGTCGACATCGAGTCGTCGGTAAAGGCGGGGATCCTGGGAGGTAATACCCTTGGGGCACAATCCCAGATTGCAAATATTGCAACGGTCGCTTTCCGATCCGACACAGCCGGCGGCCGCCTGCATCACATATTTTCCGATTTGCACCCCGCTGGCCCCTAACATGATCAAGGCGGCGGCATTGGCTGCCAGGTTGCCGGTTTTCCCGATACCGCCGCCGGCGAAGAGGGGGATTTCGTTTTGTTTCCCCACAGCCACCAGGGTCAGGTAGGCGTCGCGGATATTGCTGGCGATGGGATGTCCCATGTGGTTCATGGAAACGTTGTAAGCGGCCCCGGTACCACCGTCCTCGCCATCAATGGCCAATCCGGCCGCATAGGGATTGCGGGTCAGGTTATTCAGCACGGCCATGGCTGTGGAAGTCGCCGATATTTTAGGATAAACCGGGACTCGAAATCCGGTGGCCATATACATGGACTGGATCATCTTGGCCACGGATTCCTCGATGGAATACTGGGTCTGGTGGGTGGGCGGACTGGGGAGGTTGATCCCCTGGGGCACCCCGCGGATGGCGGCAATCAGTTGATTCACCTTGTGCCACATGAGCAGTCCCCCGTCACCGGGTTTGGCTCCCTGACCGTATTTGATTTCGATGGCGCACGGATCCGCTTTCATGTCAGGCAGGGCGTGGATGATTTCGTCCCATCCGAAATATCCGCTGGCGATCTGTAAAATAACGTATTTTAAAAACCGGGAACGGAGCAGCCGGGGGGGGCAGCCGCCTTCGCCGGTGCATATCCGGACCGGCATGTTCAGTTCTTCGTTCAGATAGGCAATGCCAAGCTGGAGTCCTTCCCACATGTTGGGCGACAGCGCGCCGAAGGACATCCCGCCGATCATCAGGGGATAGATCTCACGCACCGGCGGTATCCAGCCGTTTTCCCTGAGAAACGACAGGTTTTCCTCCGGCGGCAGAACCCGACCGAGCAGGGTCCTAAGTTCGAATTCATGACGCCCCGCATCCAGGGCCGGGTCGGTCAGCATGGAGATCCGGATGAATTTGATTCGATCGAGCAGACTTTCCGGATTGTTCCGGCGACCCCCACGGCGGCGGGGTTGTCCCCCCCGGTTGATATGAAACCGCAGCTTGTCGGCCTCATCCCCGCGGATCGGGATGATGGCATCATTGGGGCAGACCATCTGGCAGGTGGCACATCCTACGCACCCATAGGCCGGGTCGGTTTTTTGGCGGATGCCATAATAAACGGTGTGCTCATCGGTAATTTCGGCCTCGGTGTTCAGTTTGGTGTTCACGATGCGTTTACGAAACACGGCCGGTTCGATGGCCTGGACCGGACAAACCGCCGTACACTGGCCGCACAGGGTGCATCGATCCTTGTCCCATAATATCTGCCAGGGCAGATCCTTGATGCTTAGTGTAGAAGGGGTAATTTTTCGGTTTGACGGCATAGATCTATCTCCCGGCGGTCGGGTCCGATGACCACCGTGTCCAGATGCATGGGTTGAAAATCACGGGCCTTGTCCCGGTCCGGGATGGCGGCATCCAGGCCGCAGATCTCCGATGAAAAGGCAAACATTCCCGGACGGCCGCCCACGACGCCGGGCCGGAGTTTTTTCCGGTCCTGAACCATGAAAATCGAATGATCGGTCAGGCAGCCGATGACGCAATTGGGTCCGTCGATAATCAGTCGGCGACAGGTGTTTTTCAAGTGCCCCAGAAAACCCCTGTCGGGATGATGGCCTAAATCCTCGTCATTGAGTGGCGTGATCACATGTTTGTAGGCCTCGATTCCCAGTTCCAATTTTTTCATGGTGTAATGCAGGATATGGGTAAACACCTCCGAATCGGACTGATATCCGGTGTAACCGGAAAACCGGCGTGAGAGCAGATATTCCTTGATAGGGATAAAGGCCGTATTTTCACCGTTGGTCATGGTGGCAAAACCCTGGAGAAAAAACGGGTGGCAGGCATACAGGTTAATGGCGTAATTGGTATTCTGCCGACCCTGGGCCATGATTACCCGGGCTTTCAGCTCCTTGCGATCCAGGTTAAGATACTCGGCCACCTGCATGGGGTCCCCGATCTCCTTGATCATGATGACATCCGGCCAGAATGAAAAGACGATCATGTCTTCTTTTTCCTCGCCCATCCGGCGCAGGGCCAGGCGGATATCAAGTAAACGATCATAAAGGGTTTCCTGAGAAAGACTTTCCCATTCCTCGGGATATTCGTAGGCCCGAACCAGATAAATATCCCGCTTGGGAACCCCGGGCGGTGCGGTTTTAGGGATCTTGATGGATATTTTGTACTTGGTCATGAAACCTAGCTCCATCATATACATGTCGAGTCGTTTGAGGCCGCTTTCGGTAAAAATTCCCGACAGGATCGGTGCGTCCTTGATCTCTTCAAAGGGCCCTCCCAAATCACGCAGAAAAAGGCCGACGCCCGATCCGTCGTGACCTTCCTGCATGATATCCAGGGCATTGATGGCCACCATCGGCGAGATGGGTGTTTCGCTGGTAACGGCAAACAGGCGGCACATGTTATCGCTCCTTGATTATCGGTTCCTAAGGTCCTTTTCGCAGGACCTGATTTTAACCTACCTATATGGAAACATACCCTCGGCAGGTTACCCGACCGCAACAGGTTATAATTCCAGATTTTATGGAACGAATAAGATATCAGATTTAAATGAGCTGGTAAATAGGGAAGGGTTTTTCCAAAATCCGTGCATGTTTTATTTTTTCTGCGGCCCTTAGGCGAATTTAAGACAATACAACCGCGAGATCGTTCAGATAACCGCCGTAAAAATGATCCGCTGGTCCGATTACTTCCAGGTGGGCCGTTTTGTTCCACGTTTGCATCATTTTTTCGATTTCCTCTACCGGGGCAATATCATCCCGGCCGCCGGTCACCACCAGGCCCAGGCTGTCAAGAGAACCGACTCCCGAAAAATCAATCATCGCTGCCGGTGGAGAAACCATCACCATCCGTTTGACCGAGAGTCCAGCAAAAACCGACCGGGCATTGATCCAGGCGCCAAATGAATACCCCGCCAGATGAATTTCTTCCAGGCCGTCGGCCTTCAGCTTATCAACCGCGGCACGGACATCAGCTTGCTCGCCCTGGCCGGCGTCATGTTTTCCCTGACTTTGTCCGGTTCCCCGAAAATTGAACCGCAGCGTGGTATATCCCTTTTTCCGATATACTTTCCGGATGGTGTCAACTACCGGATTGTGCATATCCCCACCGTACAGCGGGTGCGGATGGGTGATCACGATGCCCTTTCGCGCGGATCCAAATTCCATCAGGGCTTCAATTTTTAGATTGTCTGATAAAAACAAGAGATGCTTTTCCATATTTTTATCACGCATGATCCGATGATTTCCGGGGTAAAACAATCCGACGCTTGTCCGGGTCCGGGTGCGGTCGGTAGAGGATTGCCGTGTGACCAATGGTTCCGGCAATTTCACATCCGG
>JAOZUU010000466.1 GCA_029938515.1 Desulfobacterales bacterium
TTAAGGGTATCGAGGCTGATGTTGAGCCGATGGACCCCGGCCGCTTTGATTCGATCCAGGTATTTTTCGAGCAGCACACCGTTGGTGGTCATCGAAACGTCGACCAGTCCGTCTATCCGGGTCAGATCGGTCAGAAATTCACACACGCCCTTACGGACCAGGGGTTCGCCCCCGGTGATCCGTACCTTGGTGATGCCCAGACCCACGGCGATACGTACCAGCCGCAGAATTTCCTCGTAGGTCAGAATTTCCCGGTGGGACAATTTTGGAATGATGCCGTCCGGTTTGCAGTACAGGCAGCGCAGGTTGCATCGATCGGTGATGGAGATGCGCAGGTAATTGAGATGCCGCCGGTAGCGGTCGACCAGCTGGGATGTGGATGGTTGCTGCGGGGATATTTTTTTCACTGGCCCGACTCCGGAGTGCCGCAGTGCGCCTGTATGGCCCGGATCAATCCCGGAATCGTGTACGTTTCGGCGGTGATGTCCACCCGAACACCGAGATCGGCTGCGGTCTGACTGGTGATGGGACCGATACTCACCACCGTGACATTGGAGAGCAGGTCCCGGATACGATCAGCCGGCAGTAAAGCAACAAAATTACGCACCGTGGATGAACTGGTGAAGGTGACCAGATCGATTTGCCGGTTTTCCAGTCGGGTTAAAAGGGTGCCGTCGCTGTCAGCGATCCGACGGGTTCGATAGGTAGTGATTTCATCCACCCTGGCCCCCATTTGCCTGAGGGCTTGCGGCAATACGGGTCGGGCTTCGGCGGCCCGGGGCAGAAGGACACGCTTGCCGGCCATTTGCTCAGCCTCAAACGCTTCCACCACCGATTCGGCCCGGTAGGTCCTGGGAACAATATCGCTTTGAAAACCGAAATCGAGAAGTCGTTGGGCCGTGGCCGGTCCGATGACCGCCGTGCGAATCCGGCCCAGGGCACGGACGTCTTTTCCGTTTTCAAACAACCGCTTGAAAAAGAAGTCGACCCCGTTGACACTGGTAAAAACGAGCCAGTCATACCGATCGAGGCCGGCGATGGCTCGATCGACGGGATTCCAGTCTTCCGGCGGCGTTATTTCGATGGTGGGAAATTCCACGCATTCGGCCCCCAGATCGGACAGTCCTTTCACCAGGGCGCTGGCCTGCTGCCGGGCCCGGGTGACGAGAATCCGTCGGCCGAACAGCGGTCGCGTTTCAAACCATTTCAGCCGTTCCCTAAGCCCCACGACATCCCCGACCACGATAATCGCCGGGGCCTTGATGCGTGCCTGGGTAACCCGGTCCACGATGGTAGCGAGTGTTCCGGTGATGCTGGTCTGGATGGGCCGGGTACCCCAGCGCACCACAGCGACCGGTGTAGTTGCCGGCCGTCCATTGGAAACCAGTTGGTCGACAATTTTGGGGAGATTCTTAACCCCCATGAGAAATACCACGGTGCCGATTCCCCTGGCCAGAGCTGGCCAGTCGATGAGCGATTCCTCCTTGGTGGGATCTTCGTGACCGGTGACAAAGGCCACCGTGGCATTGTATTCCCGGTGGGTCAGGGGGATACCGGCATAGGCCGGCGCGGCGATGGCCGAGGTCACACCCGGTACAATTTCAAAAGGGATCTTATTTTTCACCAGAACTTCCGCTTCTTCTCCCCCCCGGCCGAAAATAAAAGGATCTCCGCCTTTCAGCCGTGCAACGATCTTTCCTGTTTGAACTTTTTCGCAGATCAACGCATTAATCCCCTCCTGAGAAAGGGTATGGTCGCCCCCTTTTTTGCCGACGTAGATGCATTCGGCCCCGGGCGCAGCATCGTTTAGAAGGGCCGGCGGGGCGAGGTAATCGTAAATGATCACCTGAGCCATGCGGATACATTCCCGTCCCTTTACGGTGATGAGGCCGGGATCACCGGGACCGGCGCCCACCAGGTAGACTTTTCCAGTTGTTTCAGGCATTGGCGGATTCCTTCAACAGTTCGAGAATGTCGCGCGCGCCCTGGTCCAGCAGTTGATCCGCAAGCCGGGTGCCGATGCTTACGGCGGCCCGGGGCGAACCATCAATGGATTGCTTGAATATTTGCCGGCCATCGATGCTTGCCACCATGCCGATCAGATGAACCCGACCGTCTCTCAGTTGGGCGTGGGCGGCGATGGGCGTCTGACAGCCGCCTTCCAGGCGGTTCAAAAAGGCCCGCTCGGCGTTTACCGCCGTGCTCGTGTCCGGATCATTCAAAGCGGTGACGGTGGCTTCAACGTCTGAGTCGTTATTCCGGATTTCAATACACAGGGCCCCCTGGCCGACGGCCGGGAGCATAAGGGCCGTGTCCAGATACTCGGTAATCCGGTTCTCCAGGCCGAGACGTTTAACGCCGGCAGCGGCCAGAACAATGGCGTCGAATCCTTCCCTTTCAAGTTTTTCCAACCGGGTGTCCAGGTTGCCTCTCAGGGGCTGGATGTCCAGATCGGGCTTTACGATGCGCAGCTGGGCGGCCCGTCGAAGGCTGCTGGTGCCGATTTTGGCGGTATCGGCCAGTTTCGAAAAAGGGGTGCCGTTACGGCTGATCAATACATCCTCGACGGCCTCCCGCGCGGGCATGGCGCCGATCTGCAATCCGGCCGGGATCAGGGCCGGCATGTCTTTCATGCTGTGAACGGCGATATCGATACGGCCATCTAACAGGGCGTTCTCAATTTCCTTAACGAAAAGCCCTTTACCGCCCACTTTGGCCAGGGGGACATCGAGGATCTTATCACCCCTGGTTTTAATGGGGTGAATTTCGACGTCGATGCCGGAATGATTTTTTGTGAGGGCTTCTTGGACCCATCGGGCTTGCCACAGGGCCAGCTTGCTTCCCCGGGTGCCGATAATCAGGGAATCTTGCATTAATGGCCGCAGCTCGAACAGCTGGTGGCACTGCAGCTCCCGCAGGCGGAAGCACCGGCCGATGATTTCATGGTTTCACCCCCGCTGCCCTTGCTTAAAAACCCGCAGGCGGACATGAGCCGGCATACCTGGTTGCTCTGGCAATGGGGGCATTCGTCCGGTTCGCTACCGCCCAGTATCAGGTACTCGAAATCTTTTTGGCAGTCTTCGCAATGATACTCGTAAATGGGCATACTATTTTCTCCTG
>JAOZUU010000467.1 GCA_029938515.1 Desulfobacterales bacterium
TCTTTTTGGCAGTCTTCGCAATGATACTCGTAAATGGGCATACTATTTTCTCCTGAAGATTTTTGAAAAATTGACATTTTTCAAAAATCGCTTCCGTTAAAGAATAATACCTGTTGCGAGAAGATCAATGACGTAGGTCTCGTAAGTTCAGACCTTGTTATCTATTCGAAAAAAGCCTGTATTTTTTTCAAAAGCGCTTTGTCTAATAACGACAGATGCTGGGTACCAGATACTGGATGCTGGATATCAGCCGGGATCAAGCATCCAGAATCCAGTATCATCTGTGTCCAATTCTTCTTCATTCCACAATTCCAGCATTCCAATTGTGATCCTAACAAACCAAGTTCAGTTGTAGCTACATACTACTTACTTCGCCAGTATCGCCGACAAGCATCTCACTGACTTCATCGATGGCAGCTTGGGAGGTGTATCCCAGGATCTCAGCTTTTTCGAATGCCTCCAGTGCGCGGGATAATTCTTCGGCTTTGAGATATAACCGGCCGAGGCGATGGTGAAAACGACCGTTTTTCGGATCGATCTGGGTGCTGCGCTCGCAGAATAGCGTGGCGATTTCAAGGTTTTCGTCCCGAAGATCGTACTGGCGGCCAAGGTTCGAGAGCGCTTCGGCATCGTTGGGATTTATTCGAACCGCCTGGTTATAGGCCGCGATGGCCTGGTCCGAGTCACCTAACCTGGCATGGCAGCGTCCCATCAGCCGATAAACACCGGCTGTATTGGAATTTAATGATTCGGCTTTGATAAAGTATTCGAGTCCTTTTTCCGGTTGTTCCAGTGCAAGATAGGCTTTTCCGATATGAAAGGTCACTTCGAATATATCGTCACGAATCCCTTCGGCCTGAAGGAAGTAATCGAGCGCCTGGTCCGGGTGATGGGTCAGCATCTTCACCAGTCCGTAGTTGTAAATGGCCATTACTTCACCGGGTGCCGAACGGATGGCCGTTTCAAATTCGGAAAGGGCATCCGGGTATTGTTTTAACACCCCGTAACAAACGCCCAGGCTGTTTCTGACATTGACATTTGATGGATCGAGCCGCAGGGCGTGTTGAAACTCGTTGATGCTTCCCTGAAGATCACCCTGGGTATAAAGCCCGTCGCCACTGATATTCAGGCTGACGGCGTCAAAGTCAACCGTGGTATCAGGACCGAGAAAAGCGGCATGATCGAGCGCCTTTAGCGCATTATCCATGATCCGGTCCCTGGGAAAATCGTTACTGGGGTAACCGGCGATTCCAATGGAAATGGTATTCTGGTTTTTACGGCCAAATTCGGACCGGATAGTTACGGCCACGGCATTATATCCGGATTCATCCTGCCCTGGAATGAAAAGCCCTATGATTCCCTTGTAAACAAGCCCCCAGCGACTTTCATTCGCGGCGCTGATTTCATCAAGCACACCGGCCAGAATGATCAAGCGGTTATCTTCCTCTTTTACATCCATGGAGGTCGCCTCGGGTTCGATCTCATCAATCTTGATGGCCATGACGCCGAAATTGACTTTGTCTTTCAACTCCTGGACGCAATCGGAGACAAAGGTTTCACTGTCCTTCATCCCGGGAAAATCGTTTTTTAATTGTTGGATCTGGGTCTCGACAGGCGGGTGGCGTTGAATCCGATATTCGGGAACGATTGGGGTATTGAGGAGAAATTCCCGGCTGGCATGACAATCTGTCTTTAGTCGATCTTGTATTAAACGGTTATTCATCACGTCGCCCCTGAAGCAGAGACTGGAAGGCCTTTGCAATCACTTCAAACTCGTCATCGTTTATCGTACGGACATCCATGAGGAACATCGCATCCTCGATTCGTCCGATTACCGGCGGACTGGAGGCGCGAAAATAGCGTTCAATGACTTGGGCCGGCATTTTGTCGATTTGGACCGCCACGCAACGACTTTCGAGATTTTGCAAGGGCAGGGCGCCACCCCCCGCGCGCGACGATTTTTTCACGATTTGAGTATTGAGTCTCGGATTGTCTATTTTTTCAAGGACGGATTGCAGCCGTTGCGCCCTGGTTTCGATCACCTGAACCGGAAGGGTCAGCATTCGCAGGGTTGGAATGGTTTCCACGGCTTTACGCGGGTCCCGATAGAGGTGCATGGTGCTTTCCAGCGCCGCCAGGGTGAGTTTGTCGATTCGAAGCGCCCGGGTGAGGGGATTTTGTTTGATTGGATCGATAAACGCTTTTTTGCCCACGATAATCCCTGCCTGGGGGCCGCCGAGAAGCTTATCCCCACTGAAAGTGGCCAGGTCCGCACCGGCAGCAACCGTGTCCTGGACGGTGGGCTCTTTGGTCATCCCGAAATTGGAAAAATCGGTAAAGGTACCGCTGCCCAGATCCTCCATGACGGGTAGCTGGTGTTTCTTTCCTATCTCCACCAGATCCGTAACAGATACCTCGGCTGAAAATCCCACCACGCTGTAGTTGCTTTTATGTACTTTCAGTAAAAGGGCCGTGTTGTCACCAATGGCCTGGTGATAGTCCTTTACATGTGTGCGGTTGGTGGTGCCCACTTCTTTTAAGATACAGCCGCTGCTGGAGATAATGTCGGGGATGCGAAATGAGCCGCCGATCTCCACCAGTTCTCCCCGGGAAACGATGACCTCCCTGTCTTTGGCGAGGGTGGCAAGACACAACAGAACGGCCCCGGCATTGTTATTGACCACCATGGCGGCTTCGGCGCCGCTCATTTCGCATAGAATATCTTCCACGATCGTGTAACGGGACCCCCGGCGCCCGGCGGCCAGATCGTATTCGAGGTTGGCGTAGCCGGCGGCCACGGCAGCCAGGTTTGAAATGGCCGGCTGGGCCAGCGGGGAACGGCCGAGATTGGTATGAACGATGACTCCGGTGGCGTTAATTACCCGGCCGAGATTCAAGGCCATATGCCGGTCGACAAGTTGCCGGGTTTTGTCTAAAAGTACTTGTGCGGTGATCTTTGATTCGTCGATGGTATCCGTTTCGGCCAAAATCATTCGGCGGCAGTCGGAAAGAGCTTCACGGGCCGACCGCACCAGCACCGTTTTGGGGATGGGGCCGTTAGCGGTCTCCTTTTCGGCCAACAGCAAAATCGCATCGACCCCGGGGAGTCGGCGTAG
>JAOZUU010000468.1 GCA_029938515.1 Desulfobacterales bacterium
TGGATTATATTCATAATGTCAACAGGTTAACTCGGTGCGACCCCGAGCGTTCAACGATATTCATAATGTCAACAGGTTAACTCGGTGCGACCCCGAGCGTTCAACGTGCGACCCCGAGCGTTCCCCGAGCGTTCAACCCCGAGCGTTCAAATGTTCATCTCTCACTGTTTTAATCTGCGTTAATCTGCGAAATCTGCGGACTTTTATTAACAGATTGGTTGAAAACTATGCCGGATCATCAATATCTGTAACACAATCCAAGGCTTGAAATCTCACTATTGATGAAAAACCTGGCAAACTGTCTATTCCGAATAATGCCTTTAGAAGAGTTGAGGACCTTTTAGACAGATCTCATTTGATTCATTTGGGTTTTATTATCTTCCCGTTAGGCACTTGACAAACAATATATTAATATATACTAATAATATATACTGATGATAGGGGGGTGACAATGAAAACAGCAAAATTGTTTAAAAATGGGCAAAGCCAAGCCGTCAGATTGCCAAAGGAATTTAGAATGGCAGGTAAAGAAGTGTATATCAAAAAACAGGGTGAAGCAATTGTTTTATTACCTAAAGAAAAGTCATGGGGTACTCTTTTTGACAGCCTGAGCCATTTTGCCAAAGATTTTAAAATCGAGAGAAATCAACCCGGAGAAAATCAGAAACGAGAGCTATTGTTCAAATGAAATACCTACTGGACACAAATATTTGCATTTACATCATAAATGAAAAGCCAAAGCAAATATTGAGAAAATTTCAGCAATATCCGGTTCATGAATTTGGGATTTCTTCAATAACGTACGCAGAATTGCAGTATGGGATAGAGAAAAGCAAGAATAAAAATCAAAATCAAGATGCTCTCGATGAATTCCTGCTACCGCTAACGATTCTTCCCTTTCACGGCAAAAGCTTGGTTACATGCTATGGGGAAATAAGGACATCACTCGAATCAATAGGCAAAACAATTGGTCCTCTTGATATGCTGATCGCCGCCCATGCTTTGAGCCTGGATCTAACGATTATTTCAAACAACATCAAGGAATTTTCGAGAATCCCAAACCTCAAATGTGAAAATTGGATATACGAATTGTAAGGGGTGTAAAAATTGCAGGAAAAATTCGGTTTGCGTTGATTAAATAAAACGCATGAAATCATAGACGTCCCATTTGTTCCCGAATTCTTTGAAGAAAGTCCTTTGCAGCGTCTATCGCTTCTTCTGCATCTGTTTTCGGAACATGAACCGTTACGCCGTAATCACCAACATTTCGCAATTCAAACAGCCAATTCAGGTGTTTACCAAACTTTTTTTCTAATTTGCCAGTTTTTATGAATCGCTGATGGATTGCAGCTATTACCCCACTGTGTTTGCGAAACTCCAAGCCCTCCTGTAGCAATAACGCTGTTGAAGCATAAAACACAGCATAATAGGCCCGCGAAGCTGCAAAATCATAATAATCATCCTGCATCAATTTTCGAGCAGCATCGATGGCTTGTTCCGCCCGCTCTATGTTGGCTTTAATTTCTGGTGAACCGATTGAATTCATGCGGCGATGCCTTCGCGTTTGGCAATACGATACAACAGTATTGCTCCTGACTCGAATTCTTCTTTCGCCGCTGGTTTGGCCGAGATATGTTTTTCCGACTCAAGTTGAACGGGATATAACAATTCAACAATCTTGCGTAATTCTTGGAAATAATTAAACGGCTTTTTTAATAAAACGAGCAGATCAATATCGCTGAAATTATCGGCTTGGCCTCTTGCCATGGAACCATATAAAATGAGCCCTTGAAATTGCTGTCCATAATAATCACTCAATATATGGTTACATTTTTGCAAGATTGAATTCATGGTAAATCCTGTGGATAGTTTTTATCTATTATGAACAATATATCCTATAAAGTCAATAAGTTTTGAATGGCATCAATTAAGTCACAAGATCTGTTCCTCAAAGCAGCCTTAATTACATAAAAAAGTCATCTCTCACTGTTTTAATCTGCGTAATCTGCGGACTATTATCCACAGATTTTCATTCTTGTTTGACAAGATACGATAAGCTATGATAAGCTAATTAATCATGAAACTCTTTCAGATGCCGCAGTTCAAAAGGTATGTAAAAAAACTTCCACGACAGTTTCAGCAGGTTATCTTGGACACGGTTGAAGAAATCCTGGCAGATACTGAGGTCGGCCAGCTTAAAAAAGGCGACTTGAATGGCTTTAGAGTCCACAAGTTCACAATGGGACGTCAATTGACCCTGATAGCTTATAAGCTTGAAAACAATTCTCTTGTCTTGTACCAGGTTGGTCCACATGAAAACTTTTATAAAAACCTGAAAAAATATTTAAAAGAAATCGGGGGTTAAAATGCCAACAGCAGAAAAAATCATAAAAGAAATATACCATCTTCCAATGGAGGAAAAAGAAAAAGTCATGCGTTACATCATAGAATTCGGCATAAAGGGCGCGCATCATGATCTCCCTGAAATTCTGAACATAAAAGAATGGCAGGATGAAATTGCAAGCAAACCGTTTAATCTAAAACAGGCATCCGAATATCTTGGTGTATCAACTGTAACTCTTAGGAGATGGATCAAAACAGGTCGAGTATTGGCGCATAAAATAGGCAGAGCATATACATTTGATGTGAGACATCTCAAAGAACTGAAAAAAGCCCATATAACAAAAGGACGTTCAAAAGAACTATAAACATCAGCATGTCTTCACCTTTCTCACCTTCCGTCTTCCGGCCTCGTATTCTGTCCTCCGCCGTGTGTGTTCCTTTTGTCCTTTTGGGGTGGTCCTTTTGGGATCGGGCCACGCCGGTTTTTCCACTAAAACTGCCCTATTAAGAGAATCGACGAAAAATGGCTCGTGCAAAAAGGCATTATATACCTTTGAACTTCAGGAAGTGCTGACGCCATATGGCAAAGCCAATAATCTTGATTACGGAAACACATTTTTATGGGATCAACCACCACCATCCTTAATCGACCGGTTTTCCCATGAAAATTGATCGATTAAGACCGAAATACTGGTGTTTTTAAGTGTCTTTTATTGAGTTTTCAATGTGTTACTGTGGCCCGACCCCAAGCCTAATCTCAAGCCTAATCTCA
>JAOZUU010000469.1 GCA_029938515.1 Desulfobacterales bacterium
AGGATATTTGAGGGGATCTGTTCCTAGTACGAGAGGACCGGAATGGACGAACCTATGGTGTTCCAGTTGTCGCGCCAGCGGCATAGCTGGGTAGCTAAGTTCGGAAAGGATAACCGCTGAAAGCATCTAAGCGGGAAGCCCACCCCAAGATTAGATATCCCTCCCGATGGAAACATCGGGACTTAAGACCCCTTGAAGACGACAAGGTTGATAGGCCAGGTGTGTAAGTCCAGTAATGGATTGAGCTAACTGGTACTAATCGGTCGTGCGGCTTGGCCATAAAATAATTTGCACAATTATAACCGTAGGCTTTATTTATTATCCAAATTGTTGAGATCCAAATTCGTTTTTATTATTGTAATCGATTTTCGGTGGCGATAGCGAAGAGGTCACACCCGTTCCCATCTCGAACACGGCAGTTAAGCTCTTCAGCGCCGATGGTACTGCTTGGGTGACTGAGCGGGAGAGTAGGACGCCGCCGGATTTTTTTAAAAAACCCGTTGCCATTTTGGTAACGGGTTTTTTTTGTTATTAAACTACATTCAAATTTCTGGTAATTCGCCGGTCGTTTCGACGTCAGATGGCGATGATTTGTTTTTCTGGTCATCTTCCACAGGCATGATATGGCTTTTAGAAGGATTGTTTTCGGTACTGGCAGGTAGGAATCTTTTCCGTTCTTGTTCAATCTCTTTTAAAATCGCGTCTATCGATTTTGAAATCTCACCGATTTCGTTTTTTATATGTGTTTCATCTGGTTCAGGCATTCTTTCTCCCTGGGATCAGACCGATTGAGTTGTTTAAAAATATAACCATTTTAAAGGGGATATACTCCCCGATCATAAATATAATCGTAAAAATAATAGAGGTACTCCTGATCGAGCAAGTTATCTGCTTCGTCTATTTTCGTTTTATTTTTTTCCTGGAGCTTAATACGATGGTGCATCCACTTATCCTTGGCATAGTCATAAAGGATCCGCTTAACGACTTCAGGGCTATTAAAAATTTCCTTGTTTTCATGCATGAATGATTCTGATGCGACGATGACCGCTTTTATATTGCGGATATATTCGGTATCGTCGAGCCGATCTGAAAATAGATCGTCAATGGTACGATCGATAATACGTTTAATAATGCCCTCGATGGCGTCGATACAATTCATATGGGTAGGATCACCTGATTCTGTCCCGGAACCGAACGGGTGGTTTACGACTGTTGATTCATGTGGTATTTCTTCCTGAATAGAAGGATTTTTTGGTCAAAACCAAAAAATCCTTTGTTTTCCATGGAGCCGGCGAGCGGAATTGAACCGCTGACCTGCTGATTACGAATCAGCTGCTCTACCATCTGAGCTACGCCGGCAATCGGATCAATATAAATTTGATACTTATTTTATGGTTCAAAATCAAGAAAAAAGTTCGATAGACACCATTTTCGGCACCATTTCGAAACGGAATGGGCCGATTGCAATCACTGGACTTTCAGGTTCTGAGCGAGCCTATCTTATTAATCGGCATTACCACAAGTTTCGACAACCCGTGGTAATTGTGACGGCTGAGTTGGGTACGGCCAAGAAGTTATTGAATGACCTGCGTTTTTTCAGCACGAGGCAGTCTGATTGTTTTCATTATTTCCCTCCTTACAATGTCACCCCGTTCAAGTCACTTTCCTACCAGCGCAATACCACAGCCGAAAGAATCGGCACATTGTACCGGCTGACCGAGGGGAAGGGACCGCCTGTGGTCGTGACCACGGTCGAAGCACTATCGGGACGACTGATTCCCAAGCGGATGCTTTTACAATATGCCGACCTTTTAATGGAAGGCGAGCAGTTGAATCGGGATGAGTTTGCACAGAAATTGGTTTACGGCGGATACACGCAGTCCGTACTCGTCGAGGAGCCCGGCGATTTTTGTCTGCGTGGGGGGATTATCGATATTTTCCCCCCCCTTTATCATGAACCGATCCGAATCGAATTATTCGGTGACATCGTTGATTCCATGCGGTCATTTTCAGTCACCACCCAGCGATCGAAAGCATCAATTGGCGAAGTGGTCATTTTACCGGCGAGCGAGGCCATTTTCGAAACAGAGCGCATCGAAGAGATTACCACTCGGTTGCGGTTGCGTGCCGCCGAGCAGGGCTTAACGGTTACCCGGGTACGCGAATTGACAGGACGGCTGAAGACGGAAGGCACGCTTTCCGATATAGAGGGATTTCTGCCGATTGTTTATCCCGCTGCGGGCACTTTATTTGATTATATTTCTGAATCCTCACTATGCCTGCTGATCGAACCGACGGATATTGCGCAAGCGGCCGAAGATCTGGCTGGAAAGATTCACAGCGGCTACGCGGTCGCCTGCCGGGAAATCCGGCTTTGTGTTGAACCGGCTAATCTTTTTCTGACGTGGTCCGAGGTCGTTGATCGTTTGATTTCCTACCGGCCGATTATATTGAAACGGCTGGCCGTAAATACCGGTAATGATCTGCAACTTCGCCCCGAATTCCAAATAGAGGTGGGCGTTATTGATAATGGGCTGGTAAAAGCAGAAATGGTCCATATACCGGACGGGCGGTCTCTTTTTCAGCCTTTGTCAAAATGGATTTTCTCTCAAAAGTGTGTCGGAAACACGACCGTTGTCGTCTGCCATACACGCGCCCGGGCCCGAAACCTTCAAAAAATGCTCAGATCTTACGATGTTGAACTTCTAATCGTCGAAACCATCGCCAGTGTAAAGCGGGATATTGGCAGGATTTGGGCGGTTGTGGGGCAATTGTCAGCCGGGTTTGTCTGGCCGGAGGAATTCCTGGCCGTGATTACCGAAGATGAAATATTTGATACCAAATCTTTTCATCAAAAGCGCCCGGTAACCCGGCGACAGTCTCCTCCTCCGGACCTTTCGGATTTAAACGCAGGTGATCTGATTGTCCATGCCGACCACGGTATCGGCCGTTATGAAGGGTTGATAAAGTTAACCATCAACGGGTTGAGCAACGATTTTTTATTGATCCTTTATAAGGATGAGGACCGATTATATCTCCCTGTGGATCGAATGGGGATGATTGAAAAATACATGGGCGTGGAGGGTGCTTCCCCGACCCTGGACAAGATG
>JAOZUU010000470.1 GCA_029938515.1 Desulfobacterales bacterium
CATCCGCCGAAACCTTGGAGTTGGCCACCCACAGGGCGCTGTCCTGGAAGGAGGGGGCATCATAATCGACGCCCTTGTACGTGCCGGCCGGAACCGCCAGTTTCCCAAAGTAAGGATACTTATCGTAGAATCCGGACGACTTGGCATCTGCATCCAGGTCAAGCAGAGCAATATCGTTGGTTTGGGCTGCCATTATTACCGCGCCACTCGGGAAAGCGGTAAACAACCAGAATGCATCTAACTGGTTGTTACCGAAGGCGGCCGCGGCATCATTGTACCCCATGGCATTGCGCTCGATCTTTTCCCAGACGCCCAAATGGGAAAAGAACAGCTCACAATTGGCAAAAGCCCCGGAGCCGGCATTACCGACACCCACTTTTTTTCCTTCGAGATCCTTTATGCTCTTGATTCCGGAATCTGCCCGGACCACCATTTGCGCCGGGGCACCGTAAAGCCAGGCCACCGCAAGTACATCGGTATATTTTTTTGTATCTTTTTTCATCATTCCGTTCATACCCAGGTACACATGACCGGAATAGACCACGCTCATTTGCTGTTTGCCGGCATTGGTTTTCCTCAGATTTTCCACGGAACCGGCCGATGATTGCGCCTTTACCGTAAATTCTTCTATCGCTTTAACCGGTTTATACACCTGGATGCCGTTGGCGACCACCTGGAATGTTCCGCCGGCCGGCCCGCCACCGAAAACGATTCTTTCTTTGGCAAACGAATCCGTGGAAAAAATAAAAGCGATCATTGAAAATGCACACAGACCGATAATCACATTAAAAAACTTTTGTTTCATTGTAGATACCTCCTTAAAAAATGGGTTAAACGAGGCAATTTCAACATTGAACCTTTAAAAATCGCCCCGGCGACATTACTAAAATGAAAGGAAGATTACATAGAATCCTCAGCAAATACCATTTATCGGGCCTTTACCCGTTTGTATTATGAATTGTATGTGCCAGACACCTCCTTTCTCTATTTTTTGCCTTCCTTGAACTTGAACGAAAGGGGACGCTTTGCAAAAATCTCGTTTATCGATAAAACGGAAATGAAAACAATACGAATGTTCTATAAAACTAATAAATTATTGCAGCATTGTCAACAGAGCTATTTCTGATTTTTTGTCGGATTATTTCGAATGCGCATTAAGACGACGCCCCGCTCGTTGCCGTATCGATTCTTTCTCCGTACAACGGGCAGCAGTGATGATTGACGATCATGCTGTCCGGGTCAACCCCGGGATCTGATTGCAAATTTACCTGATGGGGATGAAAACGATCGCTTAATCGTTGCAGGTTGCGATTATTCAAGCCCCTCAATTTTGAAATATCTCGTGGGTGAACAACGACATCGATAGATCCGTCAGGCGGGTGAGCGCCGAGCCGGGTAGTGACGGTATCGAAAAACAGGGCTTCGTATACGAGATGACCGAAAGCGGGATGATACGGACCGGCCATAACGGCTGATCCGGTTTCCAGATCGGCCGAGGCTTGCAGCCCCATGCGGATGACCGGGATACGGTAGCTGTGGAAAAGAATCAGCAGCCGTTTGGTCAGATCAACAGCCCCATCCAGATCAAGGGGATGATATCGGCCTTGCGTATACCACCGTCCCAACGGACTGCCGGCCAGCACGATGGTTGGATAAATTCGAACGAAAGCCGGCGCAAGGGCGGCAATCCTGCGCCCCGAGTGTAAAACCGTTTTTTTATCGTCACCGGGCAGCCCCACCATCATCTGCACACCCGTTTCGAAACCGAATTTCTTCAGCAGTCGAACCGCTTGGATTGTATCGATGGCACGATGGCCCCGCCGGGACCGGTCCAGTACCCGGTCCGACATGGACTGGGCACCGATTTCCACGGTTGACACCGGATATTCGTTAATTAGACTCAGGCGCTCATCGTCGATTGTGTCCGGCCGGGTGGAAAACCGGATACTATCGACTCGCCCGGACTGAACGAATCGGGTTGCGGCCGCGAGCATGGAATGGGTCGTCTCTTTGGGAAGCCCGAGAAAATTGCCCCCGTAAAATGCGATCTGGACCGGGCGATTGTTCGAATCTCGGTTTTTAGCATAGACTTCCATGGCCCGTTGAACGGCTCCGGCATCCGGGATTGCCGTGGCCGTGCCGGTCACGGACCGCTGGTCACAAAATATACACCGGTGGGGGCAGCCGGCGTGGGGTAAAAATACCGGTACAATCAGGGGTGAGGTCTTAACGCTCATTCGGCTTCCGCGGGAAAAATTTTCAGGGCCTCTTCCGCGGCCGCTTTTTCGGCCAGCTTTTTACTTTTTCCTGTCCCGGTGGTGGTAATATCAAAAATGCTCAATTCCACAATGAACGTTTTGTCATGATCCGGACCGGTTTCAGCGACGACATGGTATTCCGGCATGATCCGGTACTTTTTCTGGACCAACTCTTGCAAATCGGTTTTAGCATCGGCCTGCAGGTTACCCAGCATGGGTGAAAACAGTTTTGCGATGATATCAAAAGCCTTTTCACTTCCTCCATCCAGGTAAAGGGCAGCCATCAGGGCTTCCAGAGCATCGGCCAGGATTGATTTTTTTCTTCGCCCATGGGTGGCCCGTTCCCCCTTGCCAAGCCGGATATACGGGCCGAGGTTCAGGTTTCGCGCCAGTGTGGCCAGACCCGACTCACTCACTAGATTGGCCCGCATACGGGTTAGTTCACCCTCCTGGGCATCGGGATGATGGCGCATGAGCAGATGCCCCACCACCAGATTCAGCACGGCGTCGCCGAGAAATTCCAGACGCTGATTATCTTTAAATTCCGGATCGGGATGTTCATGGGCATAGGTTGGATGGGTAAGCGCTTCTTGGAGAAACCGTGAATTTTCAAAGTGATAGCCCAGTTTTTCTTCCAGTTCTTCAAGTGCTGGTTCTTCACTGACTGGTTGAGCCGGGTTTTCTTTCTCCACGGGCATTGTTTAAACTGGATTCCTTATCTTATTTCATCGTTCGCTTTTTCACTTGGTGGTCCTGTTCTTAAATACGGTGACATAATGAGGGCGTCAAGGCGCCCGGTCTGCAAGGCGCGCGGAGGGCGAATACCGAGCGTATTCACCCGACAAGCAACG
>JAOZUU010000043.1:0-4865 GCA_029938515.1 Desulfobacterales bacterium
TATAACGAAAATCGCAACTGATGGCCAGGATGGTACCACCGGCGGTGGCATGTCCGGAAACGACACAGGCGGTGGGCATGGGGAGGGTGTAAAGTTTCAAGAGCATCCGGTCGAACTGCCGCCAGAAAGTGATCATCTCGGTACGGTTAAACGGCAACAGCGCCGGCAAATCCAGTCCGATGCTCAAGAATTTGGCGCCGCCGGTCAGCACGAGACCCTGGTATTGCTGCTGAATCAGTTGAAGGGCTTCGGTGCATTCTGATACCAGGGCTGGATTGATGGCGTTGGTTACACCACGCGCCAATCGCAGGACGGCAATTTTTTCTTTGGGTTCGATGATAATGTTTTTCATGATTGGATCCGAGTTGAAACGTGTTTTTTACAGAAAGTTTCCTAACTTGTAAGACTATAATCCTAAATATTATTCGTGGCAAGCCTCGCCTGATTGCAAAACCGGTTTCGAAAGTCATCCCATTCATCGTTTTGGATGGCGCGACGCATGGTACTTGCCAGGCTGGTATAGTAGTGAATATTGTGAAGCGTATTCAAGCGGTAGGCGAGCAATTCCCTTGATTTGTACAGGTGCCGCAGATAGGCCCGGGAATAATTCCTGCAGGTATAGCAGGTGCAGGACGGGTCCACCGGGGCCGTATCATCCTTGAATCTTGCATTGCCGATATTCATGGTGCCGGACGATGTGAAAAGCTGGCCGTTACGAGCATTGCGGGTGGGCATGACACAGTCGAACATGTCGGCACCCATGGCGACCATTTCCACCAGGTCTTCGGGAGTGCCGACGCCCATGACATACCGGGGTCGATCGGTCGGCAAAAGCGACAGAGTATAATCGGCCATTTCCAGCATGAGGTTTTTGGGTTCACCGACGCTCAGGCCACCGATGGCATAGCCGGGAAAATCGATTTCCGACAATAATTCCACCGCTTTTTGTCGAAGATCGGAAAACATGCCTCCCTGGACGATGCCGAACAACGTGTTGCCGGCTGCGGATCGATCCATCCCGGTTCGATCCATCCCGATTCTATTCATCCAGGCCTGACGGCTTCTTTCAGCCCAGCGGGTGGTCAAATCGAGGGCCTGCCGGATCTCCTGGCGGGTACCCGGGTAACCAGCGCACTGGTCCAGGCACATGAGAATGTCCGAATTTAAACATAGTTGAATGTCCACCGCTTTTTCAGGAGTTAACAGGTGCCGGGAGCCATCGATATGAGACTGGAAAGCGTATCCTTCTTCGGATAATTTCGATAGTTTGGCCAGGGAGAACACCTGAAATCCGCCGCTATCGGTAAGGATGGGTCGATCCCAGTGCATGAACCCGTGCAATCCGCCGAAACGTTGGACCACTTCACATCCGGGTCTCAAATATAAATGATAGGTGTTGCCGAGAATAATCCGTGCCCCTGCAGCCACCAGGTCCTCGGGCGTGAGGGACTTGACGCTGGCCAGAGTTCCCACGGGCATAAAGACGGGGGTATGGACGCTGCCATGGGTGGTTTTTAATACGGCTGCCCGGGCCCGTGTGGTTGAGGAGGTGGCAGTGACCTGAAATTCGAATGAAGCTTGATTGTTACTATGCATTTATTTATCCAATAAACATGGCATCGCCATAACTGTAAAAGCGGTATCCTATTTTAATCGCTTCCCGGTAGGCAGCCAGGACCCGATCGCGTCCGGCCAGAGCGGATACCAGCATCAGCAGCGTCGATTGAGGTAAATGGAAGTTGGTGATCAGTGCATCGGTCATCTTAAAGCGATATCCGGGATAAATAAACAGGTCGCACATGCCGGCGCCGGGAACGACATGGCCGGAGCGGTCCGCGGCATATTCCAGGGAGCGGCAGCTGGTGGTGCCGACGACAATGATCCGACGGTTGGCGGTCCGGGCGTTATTGATGGTTTGGGCTGTTTTTTCAGAAATCCGATACGCTTCGGTATGAATGCGGTGATCGCGGATATCATTAGCACGGACCGGGGAAAAGGTCCCGTAACCCACGTGAAGGGTAATGGGCACGATGTCGACCCCGATGGCTTTCAGGTTCCGGAGAAGTTCGGGCGTAAAATGCAGGCCGGCCGTGGGTGCCGCCACAGCCCCTTTATCCCGGGCGTACACGGTTTGATAAGCGGTGGGATCATCACAGGGGACATTGTGGCCGTTTCGCTGGATATAAGGGGGCAAAGGGACGGTACCGATCTGGTCCAGGGTCGCGTCAATACCTCCCGTAAAGGAAAAGGCTGCTTCGAATATTCCGTCGTTAAATCCGGTTACAATAGCGGTTACGCCCTTTTTAAAAAAGAGCCGCGTGCCGCCGGCCGGCCGTTTGGATGCCTTGATCAGGCACCGGAAAGTAACCGTGCCGGAATTGACTGAAGGTTCCTCCCCGGGATAATTTAACAGAAACACTTCGACCCTGCCGCCGGTTTCCTTGCGGCCCATGATCCGGGCGGGTATCACCGCGGTATCGTTGACCACGAGGACATCGCCCGATTGTAACAACTGAACCAGATCATCGAAACGCCGGTGACGGATCCGGCCACTGTTGCGGTCCATCCACAGCAATCTGGACCGGTCGCGCCGTACAGCCGGCTGCTGGGCGATACATTTTCTCGGCAAGTCGTAGTTGTAATCGGATAATGTATACATATGGATCGAAAAACGAAATTATTTCAGGTCCGCCCCAAATAAACTAGTATCAAACCGATTCCCATTAGCACCATGCCCAGCCGCCTTAGATCCGATTCTGGCATTTCCAGGATTTTTTGCACCCACATCTTCATTCGTTCGGGAAAGACAAAATAGGGCAGCCCCTCGAGAATCATTACCATGCCGATCACACAAAGAAAAAAATCCATGTTGGTTCCTTGCTCAACGATAGATTGTCACCGAGAATCTTTCACTACCGGCAGGGCAATAGTCAAGGTTACCCTGAAATCATTTTATTAGCCACCCGGCTTCGCTTGGCTACGTCGCGGCGAGCCAGACCCACACAGGTTATTTATTAAAGCAGGTGGATAAAAGTGGGAAAGCCAGTCTGAGTTTGCGGCTGATTTTTATGATTTTTTTGGTACGGGTTGGTTCGGCGTGGATACGGCGATTCATCGGTGGAATTATTTAAGGGTACTATTCTCCCAGCGGTTTGATGATTTGAAAAGTAACATTGTCTGTTGCCCCGTTTTCCAGGGCGTAACCGAATAATTGGTCGACGGCCTCATCGGGTGAATTCTGGGTCAACGTTCGAGTGATGAGCGGCTCTTCCACCATATTATAAAGACCGTCACTGGCAATCAGATATGTTCGGACCGGGTCAAACGGCCAGATGGAGATATAGGGTTCAATTGTTTCTCTTTCTCCGGTCAATGCTAATGTCAGCATGTGTCGGTTGGGGTGCGCATGGGCCTCTTCCACCGTGATTTGTCCGGCCTGCAACATTTGATTTACTAGGGTATGGTCGTGGCTTTCCTGGATCATTGAGCTGGCGTCCAACGAGTAGATCCGGGTGTCACCTACATTGGCACAAACGGTAATGTCTTTCATGAAAAAGACCGTTGACAGAGTCGTACCGAAACGATTGATATTGTTTTCCTGACGGTATGACCGGAGGCGGTCTTCCGCGCGGTTGAACAAATAGATAACCCATTCCCTGATGGGGCGGTCAATCTTGGTAGTTCCGGCGAAATCGTCAAGAATGCCTTTCACAACCACCCGACTGGCTACATCTCCCAGTCCGTAGCCGCCCATTCCGTCAGCCACGCAAAATAAGCAGGCATTTAATTTTTTATTCCGGTGCTTGCCGAGAAAATCCTCGTTACGTTTTCTGACGCTACCGGTATCAGTCTTTTCGGCCAGATGAAAGCGCATAGCCCCCACGACAAATAGTTTTACCTGATTTTCTTTATTTCGATGGATGAATCCTGACATGTCAAAGAAAAAAAAACAACCCTTTTATATCGTTTCCAGAAGATCCGTACGGCTTCATGCCGGAGTTAGAAAAGACACGTAGAACGGTTTTTGTTATCCTGTGGGATCGAATTTTTAAGCAAATATGCTTGACATCATCCGCTATGCCGACTATAAGATTTTCTCTTGAATGGTATATAAACCACGGGCAGAATGCGTCTTTAATAATAATGAATTGATGATGCCTTGGCCGTGTCTTTCATTAATGTGAGGGAAATACCCGGCGAATGAATTTAACAGCCCATCTCGTCAGGCACAAAGACGCCATCGTCGACCGGTGGTTTGACATGGTCGCCGAGACGTATCCCGCGGATACCGCCGGATTTCTAAAAAACAAAAAAGATCCCTTTGCCAATCCAGTTCGAAAAAACACCCTTGCAGGGATGAAGACCGTTGTGGCCGAATTGTTCGGTGGCATGGATCATGAAATCATCCGTAAGGATCTCGATCCGGCGATTCGGATTCGGGCGGTACAGCAATTCAGTCCGTCCGAAGCCGTCGGGTTTGTTTTTTTCCTTAAAACGATCGTTCGCGATTTATTGCATAAAAAATATCCACAATTATTAACAGATCCCGAAACATTACCGGCCGTTTTGGATTTGGAATCGAAAATCGACGAAATCGGTCTGATCGCCGTCGATATTTATGTCGGCTGTCGGGAAAAGATTTTTGATCTGAAGGCCAAGGTGGAACGCAATACCGTTTATAAGGCGTTCCACAGGGCCGGCCTTGTTGTTGAAGACCCGGAAGATGGCCCCCATATCCGGCCGGTATAGTATTAATACAATGAGTTGTAACGTTCCAGAGACGTATATTTAATGGAATCCGGTCACGGTACCGTGACCCCAATTCGAGGTATGTGAGGTACGGTCAATGAACAAACACTATCTTT
>JAOZUU010000043.1:4965-11091 GCA_029938515.1 Desulfobacterales bacterium
CCCAATTCGAGGTATGTGAGGTACGGTCAATGAACAAACACTATCTTTACGCCCTCTTAGCCGTTATTGTCCTTTTTTTCGTCGCCTATGTCGGGGCGGAGGTCTTCGGTCTGAGAATCATTTTCGGTGTTCTGATCCCTTATCTGGCGGTGATTGTCTTCATCGCCGGTTTTATTTACAAGGTAATGGGATGGGCCCGATCGGCGGTGCCTTTTCGGATTCCCACCACTTGCGGCCAGCAAAAATCGCTGCCCTGGATTCAACCGAATAAAATCGATTGTCCGAACTCAACGGGCGCTGTCGTGATTCGGATGATTCTGGAGGTCTGCTGTTTTCGCTCTTTATTCAGAAATACGAAAATGAGCCTGGAAGAGGGCGATAAACTCACCTATCGATGGGAAATCTGGTTGTGGGTATTTGCCCTGGCATTTCATTATTCCTTTCTGGTGGTTATTCTGCGCCATTTTCGTTTATTTACCGAACCGGTGCCGTTTTTTATCCAGTTGCTTGAAAAAGTGGACGGTTTTTTTCGCATCGAAGTCCTGTACGATACGATCCAGACCGGCTTGCCCGGTGTCTTCCTGTCCGGCCTGGTGTTGCTGGCGGCCGTTACCTTTTTGCTGTTAAGGCGTATTCTTCTGCCGCAGATGCGGTATATCTCGCTGGCGGCCGACTATTTTCCGTTATTTCTGATTTTCGGGATTGCCTTTACCGGTATCCTGATGCGCTATTTTACAAAAATAGACGTCACGGCGGCCAAGTCACTGGCTATGGGTCTGGTGACGTTTCATCCCACGGCACCCAAGGGGATCGGCGGGATTTTTTATGCGCATCTGTTCTTTGTCAGTATCCTGCTGGCCTATTTTCCTTTCAGCAAGCTGATGCACTTTGCAGGTGTTTTTCTAAGCCCGACCCGTAATTTGACCACCAACACCCGGGAAAAACGTCACGAGAATCCCTGGAATTACCCGGTGCCCGTCCACACTTACGATGAATACGAGGATGAATTCAGGGAAAAGATGGTTGAAGCCGGACTTCCGGTTGATAAACCGTTCGAAAAACCGCCGGAAACACTATCTGATGAAAAGGCCGATTCATCGGCTTAAATAAGGAGTCATAGATGTCGGATCTTCCCAAACCCGAAGAAATGCTGAAAACAGATCGTCGTCCGTCCGCTACCGGGTGGATGGACACACCGGTCGAGATCAAAAAAGGGATCGCCTGTTACGCGGGAAACCCGAAAAGTCTGGAGTACGTGGGGCTTCCCAACCCCCGCACCTGGAGCTGTTTTGATGAAGACTGGCAATTGCCCGAGAACTGGCAGGAGATCATCCATGAAGGCTTAAAAGAGCGACTGGAACGGTTCCGCTCGTTTAAGATCTTTATGGATATCTGTGTGCGCTGCGGTGCCTGCGCCGATAAATGCCACTTTTTTATCGGCACCGGAGACCCTAAAAATATGCCGGTTATACGGGCCGAGCTGATCCGGTCGGTGTACCGCAATGATTTTACCAAAGCCGGTAAAATCCTGGGCAGTCTTGGCGGCGGTCGAAAGATGACCATGGATGTACTCAAGGAGTGGTGGAGCTATTTCTTTCAGTGCACCGAATGCCGGCGCTGTTCGGTTTTCTGCCCCTACGGGATCGATACGGCCGAGATCACCATCATGGGCCGGGAACTGTTGAATCTTATCGGCCTGAACATCGACTGGATCGCCACGCCGGTGGCCAATTGTTACCGCACAGGCAATCACCTGGGCATCCAGCCCCACGCCTTCAAGGATATGATCGATTTCTTCGTCGACGATATCGAAGAGGTCACCGGACTCAAGCTCGAGCCCCAATTTAATAAAAAGGGGGCGGACATCCTCTTTATCACCCCTTCCGGCGACGTTTTCGCCGATCCGGGCACGTATACGACCATGGGATATCTCATGCTGTTTCACTTTTTAAAGGAAAAATACGGCCTGGACGTGACCTGGAGCACCTATGCCTCGGAAGGCGGCAATTTCGGGTTTTTTACTTCCCACGAAATGATGAAACGGCTGAACTCAAAGATGTACGCCGAAGCCAAACGGTTAGGCGTTAAATGGATTTTGGGCGGTGAGTGCGGTCATATGTGGCGGGTGATTCATCAATATATGGACACGATGAACGGACCGGCCGATTTTCTTGAAGAACCGGTCAATCCCATCACCGGTACCAAATTCGAGAATGCCCGCTCAACCAAGATGGTGCATATCGCCGAGTTTACCGCCGACCTGATTAAACATGGCAAGCTCGATCTTGATCCCTCCCGCAACGATCACCTCAGGGTGACTTTCCATGATTCGTGTAATCCGGCCCGGGGGATGGGATTGCTTGATGAACCCCGCTATGTCATCAACAAGGTCTGCAATAATTTTTACGAGATGCCGGCCAACACCATCCGTGAGCAGACCTTCTGCTGCGGCAGCGGCGCCGGACTGAATGCCGGCGAGAACATGGAACTCCGCATGGCCGGCGGCATGCCCCGGGCCAATGCGGTGAAGTATGTTCATGAAAAATACGGCGTCAATATGCTGGCGTGTATTTGCGCCATCGACCGGGCGGCGCTCCCTGCCATGACGGAGTACTGGATACCGGAAGTGGATGTCACCGGTGTCCATGAAATGGTCGGCAATGCCCTGATCCTGCCGGGAGAACAAAAAAGGGAAACCGATTTGAGGCTGGAACCATTGCCCGGTGTGGAAGCAGAGACCGAGGACGAAGCCAAGGAGGAAGAGGCTGATGAATGATAAAAAGTGGATCATCGCCGGAATCGTTGTTTTTTTGGCTATTTTCGCTTTTCCGTTTTGGTACAACATGGGCAAGGCGGCCCCCGCGCCCGAGGTGAAATTAACCGAAAAAGCCAAAGCGGCCAAGCAATGCGTGATGCCGACGGAATATATGCGCGCTGAGCATATGCAGCTACTCGATGTGTGGCGCCATAATGTGGTCAGAAATGCCGAGCGGGAATTTGTCAACACCGAAGGAAAGACGTTTAATATGAGCTTGTCCAATACCTGTATGGACTGCCATGCCAATAAGGCCGATTTCTGTGACAAATGCCATGATTATGCCTCGGTAGACCCCTATTGCTGGGATTGCCATCTCGATCGATCGAAGGAGAACGAGTAATGGAACGTACCAGAAGAAACATTTTAAAACTTTTCGGGATCACCGCTCTGGGAGTGAGCGCCAAACCGGTTCTGAACGCATTTGCCAAGGAACAGGGCCACCCGGCGGAGCCCCAGATCCGGAAAGGAGAAAAGGCCTTAAAGGCCAAGCAATGGGCCATGGTGATTGATACGCGTCAATTTCACTCAGCCCACGATCTGGACCCGATTATCGAAGCATGCCACCATGCGCATAACGTTCCCGCTTTCGAAAACAAGAACCATGAAATCAAGTGGATCTGGGACGAGAAATATCATCACGCCTTTCCGAACAAGACGACTAAATTCTTAAATGAATCCGTCGAACATCGCCCATTCCTGGTGTTGTGCAATCATTGCGAAAATCCGCCCTGCTGCCGGGCTTGTCCCACTAAGGCGACGTTTAAACGCGAATCCGACGGCATCGTTTTAATGGACTTTCACCGCTGTATTGGATGCCGGTTCTGCATGGCGGCATGTCCCTACGGTTCCCGAAGCTTTAACTTCAGGGACCCGCGTCCCGGTATCGCCGAGCAAAACGATCAGTTCCCCACCCGCATGAAAGGCGTGGTGGAAAAGTGCAACTTCTGCGCGGAACGGCTGGCCGTGGGTGAGCTGCCGTATTGTGTTAAGGCCTCCAACGGGGCCATCAAAGTCGGCGATCTTTATGATCCCGATTCCGAGGTCAGGCAATTGTTAAAGGAAAATTATACCATTCGACGCAAACAGGCTTTGGGTACCGAGCCGTCCGTTTACTACATCGTGTGAGGTGAATATGCTTGAATTCGCATTTAAAGGAAGCAAAAAATACTACGGTTGGATGACGGGGCTGCTCGTTCTGATCGGAATCGGCTTTCTGGTCTACTTAAAACAGCTCGATGTCGGTCTCGGTATCACCGGAATGAGTCGGGACGTCTCCTGGGGGTTTTACATCGCCAATTTTACTTTCCTGGTCGGCGTGGCCGCCGGGGGGGTCATGGTGGTGCTGCCGTATTATTTGCACGATTACAAGGCCTTCGGTCGGATTACCATCCTGGGCGAATTTCTGGCCATTGCATCCGTCGTGATGTGTGTGACTTTTATCCTTGTCGATCTTGGGCAGCCCATGCGGGTTTTTAACGTTTTTATTTATATGTCACCCAATTCGGTGCTGTTTTGGGACACGGTGGTTTTACAGGGCTATCTGCTTTTAAACCTGATCATCGGCTGGAACGTCCTGGAAGCCGAACGGAATGGGGTCCATTATCAACCCTGGCTCAAGCCGTTGATTTATCTGTCGATTCCCTGGGCTGTCAGCATCCATACCGTCACCGCCTACCTGTACTGCGGCCTGCCCGGGAGAGGATTCTGGATGACGGCCATTCTGGCGCCCCGGTTTCTGGCCTCGGCCTTTGCAGCCGGCCCGGCCCTTCTGATCCTTTTATGTATGATTGTTCGTAAAACGACCCATTTCGATCCGGGCAAGGAGCAGATCCAGTCCCTGGCCAAGATTGTGGCCTATGCCATTTGCGTGAATGTCTTCTTTTTGCTCTGTGAGGTCTTCGTGGCTTTTTACAGTAAGATCCCGGAACACACCGACCATTTAAAATACCTGTATGCCGGGCTGCACGGTCACAATCTTCTGGTGCCGTGGATGTGGGCCTCGTTGATTTTGATGGCTATCGGCATTGTCCTTCTGGTTAATCCCGTCACCCGCAAGAACGAATCGGTCCTCACCGTGGCCTGCATTGTCATTTTTATTGGTACCTATATCGACAAAGGCCTGGGAATGATCTCCGGTGGTTTCGTCCCCAACCCCCTGCACCATATCAATGAATACTGGCCGACATTACCCGAAGCCATGATTACATTGGGAATCTGGGCCCTGGGCTTTTTGATTTTGACGGTATTGTTTAAAATGGCTATCGGTGTCAAGGAGGAGGTCAGGGCGTAAGGGCCTCGGAAATAAATAAATCCATCCCGCCAGGCGGGACTTGTCTTCTGATCCGTCTTCGGCGTTGCGCCGAAAGTCATATATAAACAAATCACCAACTGCACTTGAAATAAACTTGCAACGTGACGATTCCCCTCAGAAAATGCGGGGTTTGCGAACACAAGCTGGTTTCAAATAAGGCACCGTCAGATGAAAAATATTTTAATTGTGGATAACGATGAAATTATGTTGCAGGCTTTTGTTGGACTGCTCAAAAGTCAGGGCGGTTTTCTAAATGTCTTATCTGCGAAGAGTGGCAAGGCGGCCCTTGAGGTCATTGCCCAAAGGCGAATTCACATTGTTATTACCGGGCTTTATATGTCAGAAATAGACGGTTTTGAATTGGTGACTATTCTGGCAAGGCAGCACCCTGATATCCGTGTCATCGTCATGACCAACAACGCCTCACCGATGCTTCGCGCCAAAATAAAGCAGATACCCACTGCTGTTCATTTTGATCAAACGATGGACATCAGTTTGTTAACCAAACGAATATTTACCGAACTGCATATAGATTACGGTGGCCAAGTTCGCGGTTTAAGCCTCCCCTCTTTTCTACAGATGATTGAACTGGAGGAGCGCAACTGTACATTGCAGATCAGTACTAAGGGTGAAACCGGCTTTATGAGCATTGTCAATGGGGAGTTGGTTGCTGCCAAAGTTGGGCCATGGAGTGGTGAATCCGCTGCTCTGCAAATTCTTACCTGGGAAAACGTATTAATCGACATCGATTTTTCTATCAAAGAGGTTAAACGGGAGATTACCAAACCACTCATGTCGCTCCTGCTTGAAAGTAGACGGTTGATTGATGAAAGACAGAGCTGGAAGCCCAATTTGCGAAAGCACGATCGATTCGAATGCCTCGTGGCTGTGGATTACGACATAAACAACTGGACGTATCAATGTTTTCTGCGGGATATTAGCATGGGAGGGGCTTATATCGAGACGGAGCAATCCGTTAAAGATGGACAGAAGATCA
>JAOZUU010000471.1 GCA_029938515.1 Desulfobacterales bacterium
CGGCCAGTCGAAGTTATTACGGCGATCTACTCGCTGCCGGAGTCCGAATCTTCGAGTATGTGGGAGGGTTATTGCACACCAAGTCCCTGACCCTTGACGGGGAAGTAACACTGATCGGTTCCGCCAACATGGACCGCCGAAGCTTTGATCTTAATTACGAGAACAATATTTTGTTTTACGATCGGTCCCTGACTGCCGACATGCGTCAACGTCAGGAAAGCTACATCGCTAAATCCAACCCGATCACCGACGAAATGGTGGCGTGCTGGACCTGGCGCCGCCGACTCTGGAATAACACCATTGCTATGCTCGGGCCTGTACTTTGAAGGGGGGTTTGAAATGAAGGGCGATTTTATGACTGTCCGCTCTGTTTTCCTGAGTATCCTTCTGCTTGGAGCTGTCATGCTCTGTGCAGGGTACCTGAGCACTCTGATTCCGGGTTTCACCGAAGGCCTGAAATATGCGGTGGTCGCCGGGGCCGTGACCGGTGGTGGTTTAACCGTGATTGCCAATGCGCCCAACCCCGCAGGTCAGTCTATCCTCAAGGGTTACTTTAAGCATGGGGTCTCACCTTTGGGCTTGCTGAAGGGCGCTCTGGTCCCAACGTTCATCATGTTTTTGATGTTCTTTGTTTTTAGGTGATCATTATGTTACAGAATCGTTATAAGTTTTTTCCAATGTATTGCCATACAAAATATTGACCCATTATTGTTATTATTATGATGAAATTTTAATTCTACAAAGAATGGGTTAACATGTGCCGATCATGGTGGAGATTATCATTCGACACGGTGGAGATAATAAGTAAAAGGAGCCAAAAATGAGGGAAATGACGATCGCTCGGACGGCTGAAATCAAAGGCCCTGGAAGTTTTGCGTTTTTTAGCCTCATGCTTTGCCTGGCAATGCTTACCGCATGTGCCACTGTCGGGCCGGATTTCAAAAAACCGGAACCCATGATTGAGGATGAATGGATTGAGAAAGAACCGTCTCAAATTAAAACGGAATCCGGTGACTACAGTTCGTGGTGGGAAGTATTTCAAGATCCTGTACTCGATCGTCTCATCGATATGGCCTACGAACAAAACCTGACCCTGCGTATGGCCGGACTTAAAATACTGGAGGCTCGCGCTCGGCTCGGAATTGCCACCGGATTCCAATATCCCCAGGCACAACTTGTAAACGGGGGCTATTCCCTCTTAAAAATCAGTGAGAATGAACCCCCGGTGTCTAACCTGCCCGATGACGTTAGAAATCAGGTGGATACCCGACCCGATAATTACCGGATGGGATTTGACGCTGCATGGGAACTTGATTTCTGGGGAAAATTTCGCCGAACCTTTGAAGCGGCAAATGCCGATCTTGCAGCAACAATCGCAAGCTATGACAGCCTGCTGGTGATCCTGGCCGGAGAGGTGGCATCAGCATACATCGATATCCGGACGCTGGAACAACGATTGGTATATGCAAGAAGCAATATCGAACTGCAGAAAAAGTCCTTGTCTATTGCCACCGCCCGCTTTGAAGAAGGCGCAATTTCAGAACTGGATGTCCATCAGGCAAAATCGCTGCTCAATTACACGCTGTCAACGATTCCTGTTTTTGAGATCAGTATCCGACAGGCCAAAAATGCCCTGAGTGTTCTGCTTGGTATCCCTCCAAATCAACTACTGGATGTTTTAAGTGGCACCTCTGTTATCCCGACACCACCTGTTGAAGTCGCTGTTGGGATTCCGGCGGACCTGATTCGTCGCAGACCGGATATTCAACTCGCCGAGTTCCAGGCCGCGTCCCAAGGCGCATTGATCGGTGTGGCCAGGGCGGATTTGTTTCCACACATCGGGTTGGCCGGGTCCATTGGGTTTGGTGCCAGTGACGGGGAGAGCCTTTTCACATCGGCCAGCACGTTTGGTTTTCTCTCGCCGGTTTCCTTCAGTTGGGATATTTTAAATTACGGACGGATTAAAAACAGGGTTCGAGTTCAGGATGCACGCTTTGAACAGCTTTTGGCAGGGTATCAAAACAAAGTAATAGAAGCCGCCCGAGAGGTGGAAGACGGTCTTGTGGGATTCATCCGATCCCAGGAGCAGGCCAAATATTTATTCGATGCGGTGGGTGCCTCCCAACGCGCATCTGACGTGGCTCTGATTCAATACGAGGAAGGCCTGGTTGATTATTACAGTGTTGTAATCACACAGCAGTCCCTGGTGTCGCAGCAGGACAGCCTGGCGACGAGTCAAGGGGACATCGACAGATACCTGATCGCCGTTTATAAGGCCATGGGGGGTGGATGGCAAATCCGATTGGGAAAAGAGCTCATACCGGAGCAAACGCTTAAGGTCATGCGAGACAGAACGGATTGGGGGAAGATACTCGAACCAACGCTACCCGATGAACAGCAAGATCTTCCCACGGGAAAGGAAGTAAAGCTGTTTAACAGGCTGAAATGGTAAGTAATCACTTATTTAACCCAACCCGGATAGACCGGTAAGAATAGCCACAAAGCCACCAGAACACAAACAATTAATGTTTATTATAATTAACCTTTGTGTCTTTGTGTCTTGGTGGCGAAAATATATGAAAGCCATAATAATAAAAACATTCTGGGGGAAACGATGAAACATCTTGTGACATGCATATCTTTATTTCTATCTGTCTTGATTGTATCGAGTTGTCAGGAGGAAGTTCCGGTGAAAGAGGTCATCCGGTCGGTGAGGGCCATTCAGGTCAGCGATCCTGTTGATTTCACAAAAAGACAGTTCCCGGGTCAGGCCAAGGCAACACAGGAAGTGGACCTCTCTTTCAGGGTTGCGGGCCCGCTGGTCACGTTTCCGGTCGATGTGGGTGATGAAGTCAAAAAGGGCGATGTGGTTGCCAGTATTGATCCCCGGGATTTCGAAGTCGATCTGCGAAATGCTGAAGGCCAGCTCGCCAAGGCCAAGGCAGAGTTGGCAAGAGCTAAAACAGATTATGAGCGCTTTATCCGTATCAAAAAAAGAGACGCCGGCGCTGTAAGCCAGGCCCTGATTGACCGAAACTTCCAGCAGGTCGAGGGTTCAAAGGCTGAAATCCGTTCTCTTGAAGCTTCTGTTGACGCGGCCAGGGATCG
>JAOZUU010000044.1:0-5165 GCA_029938515.1 Desulfobacterales bacterium
GCGAGATGGGGTTCGTCAAGTCACATAAGTGTAAAAAAATGTTACAAAGTTGCTAAATACTTCCAGCCCGACGATGCATCCGAATGTTTCCGAAACATTACTTCGATTCAAAAACCCGTCTAAAAATACCATCATCGGTTCGACAGCATTCCCGGTGCATGCGTCTATATTTATCAAGCAAGGCTTTGCCTTCCGGGGTTAAACGGGTTCCCTCTTTTTTATCTGAATGCACAACTTTTATTTTCAAATGTTTCTCCGTCGATTTAATCTTGCTCCACACCCCCTTGTACGACATCTTCATTCGCTTGGCCGCCTTGTTGATGGAACCGGTTTTCTCGATATTTTCCAAAATCTCCATCCGGCCCTTTCCGAGGATAATTTCATTGTTTTCATTGACGATCCAATGACTGGATCGCAACTTGAGTTTGGGGTCATTTTTCACCGATTATATTACCCGCCATAGACATTCCTATCGTTGAAAGATTATTTTCTACGGGAAATGAAAACTATTGGTTTAAGATGAAAAAATCAAGTCATGGAAACATGTGATCAACCAGGCTCGTTTATCCCGCCAGATCATCCTGACCATCTGTAAAGCCATTATCGAGGCCCACAGCGGCCGGATCTGGGTGGAAAGCGTTAAGGTGGTTTCCAGCACCTTTTATTTTTTGCTTTCCAAAGCACAGCGGGATTGATAAGTGTGGTACCCACCGCATGGAATGAATTACTCACATACATATAGTAGCTAAATTGAGCGGTTCAGGGTTCCGGGTTCAGAGGTTATAATATGTCGAGTTGGCAAGCGTTAGATCAGGAATCATCGGTTGAGTTTTTTTGCCCAATGGGTGAAACAGCTTTTCAGCTTCCATTAAAATCAGGGCTCGTTAACCTAGAACCGCGAACGATGAACCGATTAACCTGTAATAATTTAAAGGAGGATCGCATGTATCTACCTAAGCCTTATGAAGCGTTTTCAGAGAAACATCCGGAGCTTATCAAACAGTATCAGGAACTGGGCAAAGCCTGTCGCGAGGCCGGCCCCCTTGACGCCAAATCCCAGGAACTGGTTAAACTCGGGCTTGCCATCGGCACCAATTCCCGGGGAGGTGTCATGTCCGCCGCCCGCAAGGCCCTGGCTGCGGGAGCCACCACCGATGAAATTACCCATGGGGTGATTCTGGCCATGACCACGACCGGGTTCCCCAACATGATTGCGGCCCTGAGCTGGGTGAATGAGGTGGTGGATAAACAAAAATGATAAAATTTAGGGGGCTACACCCCAATTGGAATATTGGAGGGATGGAATAATACGCTTAAAACTCATCTTGACACGACACACATAAGGCCATACAATACACATACTGCACATAAGGATCGTATAATTTTCTAAGGTGAGGTGAATGATGAATATTACCCTATCGGCTGACCAGGAAGTCATCGCCAAAAGCCGTCAATATGCAAAGGCGCATAACACGACTTTAAACAATATGATTCGGGAGTTTTTGAAAGATATCAGTGGGGAGTGTGATAACTTGGCTAATTCTGATGAATTCGTCCGGTTAGCCAAAACTATGAGTGGCCGTTCCGATTCTACCTTTAAATTCGACCGGGAAGAAATCCATGACCGGAGCTGACCCGCATGAAAAGGTACTTTATTGACACCAACGTGATTGTTTACGCTAATGACAGCCGTCACCCGGAAAAACAGGATAAAGCGATTCATCTGATCAGAGAGCTAATGGCCGGAGGTAACGGCGTGGTATCCTCCCAAGTTCTGCAGGAATACGCAAATGTTGCCTTGACCCGGCTCAAACAACAACAGGATATTGTCTTGCGCCAGCTGACTTTGCTGGAATCATTCGAAACTGTTCTTCTCGTACCCGCCCTTGTTCGGCGTGCTGTTGAAATCAGAGCTGCGTACAAAATTGCTTTCTGGGATTCCTGCATTATCAGCGCCGCTGAATATGCCAAATGTGATACAATTTATTCCGAAGATCTTAACGCTGAACAATATTATTCAGGCATTAAGATGCGAAATCCTTTCCTTTAAAAAAACAGCCGTACCAGAATGGTAATATCCAATTTGACTACGATATCATTAGTCAGACGCGGTTCCCCATATCGCAACACCGAATGCCTCCCGGTGATCATATAAGGGAAAGGTATCCGGCGGTCTATCCGCGCCACTCGGTATCGTCGACCGTGGTTTTAAAATCCGGCTCGACGATATCGGGGGCTTCAAGGTCTCGCGCCTTCTCCTGGTCTTCCCGGGAGGGAATCCCAACAAATACAAGGCGCTTGCGGGGACATTTCTCACAGGCCTTCATCACATCCAGTGTGCACTCCTGTGTGTAGGCATCGTAATTGATGGTAGAGAGGTTGTCTTCGATTTTAAACACATCTGAGATACGCGCGCAGGCGCCGCAGCCGATACAACCCACCTTACAGACGGCCATAACATCTTTACCCTTGTCTTTGTTGGAGCATGCCACGGCCAGGACCTGGTCCGATTTAAAAGGCGTAATGGTAATGATGTTACGGGGGCATACCTCGGCACAGGCGCCGCAACCGACACAACTCTGGTAGTCTACGGTGGCCAAGCCATCGATAACGTGGATCGCGTCGAACTGACAGGCCCGCTCGCAATCGCCAAAGCCAAGACACCCGTAAGTACAGGCTTGGACGCCGGTAACCAGGTTGGCCGCACCGCACCGTTTTTCACCGCGGTATTCGTGGCGACCCATCCGGTCATCATAATGGGCGCCACAATGCACAATCGGCCGATACGGCAGGGTCTCCCCGACTTCCACGCCCATGATGAGAGCCACGGCCATGGAACAGCTCTGTCCGCCCACGACACATTTGGTGACTGTTTCATGCTCCAGCACCACGGCTTCGGCATATTCACCACATCCCACGTAGCCGCACCCTCCGCAGTTGGCTCCGGGAAGGGCATTCATAACACTCACCACCCGGGGATCCACATCCACATGGAATTTCTTATTGGCCCATCCCAGAACATAGGTCAGCACCACCGCCATGCTCAGCAGAATGCCCGCGGACAATCCGATCGTTACTCCGGTCAACTCAGCAATCCCCCATATTCGGCAAATTGGTCAGCTACTAACCATTGTGGCCACACTACAATCATGGCGCGCCTCCCAGAGCGGCTCTTAAGCCACTATCCACGCCGGTAAATCCCATAAAGGCCATGGCCAGTATCCCACCGATGATCAGCGTAATGGCGGCGCCTTTAAAGGCTTCCGGAATATCACACAAATCGAGATCTTCCCGGATACCAGCCATAATCACAATGGCAATGGTAAACCCCACGCCACCGAAAAAGCCCAGCACCAGGGACTTTCCCAACCCCCAGGCCTCGGCCGGATTATCCACACCGACCACATGGCTCATAATAATCAGGCAGGCAAACAAAATGGCACAATTGGTGGTAATCAGCGGCAGAAACACCCCAAAAGACTTGTACAGTAATGGGTAGAACTTACGGACATACATCTCCACAAACTGCACCGATGAGGCGATGACGAAAATATACACAATATACGTCAGAATCGTCAGATCGACGGCGGCGGCTATGTCGGCGGGCATGAAAAACCCGGCCACCCATCGGGTCACCGGCGCACCCGGCATCAATACCAGGGTGGTGAGGGTCCAGCTTAGAAAAGAGGCAATGCTGATCACGAAAGTCACCGCGCCGCCCATGCCCAGGGCCATGTCCACCCGGCGCGAGACCCCGATGAAGGGGCAGATGCCCACAAAATAGTAGAGCACAAAGTTGTTGATCAGGGCCGCACCGACGGCGATCAGGAAAATATCGACAAGATAGTCCATGGTTACCCCTTTCGCCGACGTTTGGACGATCTGACCGCATCAATCCAGTTGACCAGCCCCAGCAAGAGGCCAAAGGTTAAAAAAGCGCCCGGCGGAAGCACCATAATCACCCACGAGGGCCAGCCGGCCGGCATGACCGGCAATCCCGCCAGGGTGCCGGTACCCAGAAGTTCCCTGACCACGGCAATACTCACCAGCGCCAGGCCAAAACCGATGGTTTGGCCCAGTGCATCCGCAGCCGCCGTTAAGACAGACTGACGGGACGCACACACCTCGCACCGGCAGATGATGATGCAGTTAACGATGATCAACGGAATGTAAGGTCCCAGGGCCTTGCTCATCTGGTACATGTAAGCGGCCAGAAAACGATCCACTATGGTGACAAAAGCCGCAATAGTCAGGGTAAAAACCACGATCCGCAAGTGCGGTTTGAGCAAGTTGCGAATCAGGCTGACAATCACATTGGCGCTCAGCAGCACAAATCCCACCGCCACCGACATGGTCAGCGCCGGCTTCAAGCCATTGGTAACCGCCAGGGTGGCACACAGCCCAAGCAGCTGGCGATAAACCGGATTTTCGGGCAAGATGCCCTGGATGAACCGTTCCGTCGGTGTGGGGCCATTACTCATTAATTGTCACCTGCTTGGAAAACCGTACCGCCTCCGGCGTCAGTTCCCCGGCAAGGTCATCCATGGTGCGATTGACCATGCGGACGACGCTGCGCGATGAAATGGTAGCACCGGTAATAGCGTCTATAGTATGGGACTCGGGCACCCCGCCCTTTACCACGGTCAACGGTCGGCCGGTTGCTTTGCCGATAAATTGTTGCCGCCAGCGGGGGAGAATAATATTGGCGCCTAGTCCGGGCGTCTCTTTCTGTCCCAGGATAAAAAGCCCCTTGATGGTCGTTGTGTCCGGGTTGAATCCAATGAGCAATTCAATTCTGTCAGCGTATCCCTGTCCCTCGGTTTTAACCACCCAGCCGGCGGGTTCACCCTGGGAAACCACATGAAACAGGCTGTAAAAAGAAGTGGCGCCGTTTTTCTGAATCTCAATGGTGCCGGGGATGATATCCGTGTCAACCGGTTTGGCGGCCATCTGGCGGGCGCCAGCACTGCCCCACACCAGTTCGGGAACTTTTTCGAGCGTCTCGTTCATCTTGTTGGCCGCGATGATGGGGCTGAGATTGACCTGTACGGCAGCCAGGATAGCGCCAAAGATCAGAGCCAACACCAGTACCGGCCAGGCCTGGGCCAAGTTGCTGTTTCTAAAACGCCCGGCGGGTCCGGCGGTATTACCTGTCAGGATGTGTT
>JAOZUU010000044.1:5175-11076 GCA_029938515.1 Desulfobacterales bacterium
TGTTCCATCTATGCACAAAATCCAAATTTTGATGGCGTTGTAAAAATCCCCATCTACGGCGTTGTAGTGTATTTCCAGACGCTTGGCATACTACTTGTATCGCCTCGCCCCTCAAAAAAAACCTACGCCTTGTATATGGAACTTTTTACTTAGCCATCCATGTTAATTTTTACGAGACCATCAATTTTCATATCCCGCCAAACGGACGGGGAATAGTGAGGCGGTTGATCAGCGGTGTCAGGGCATTCATCAGCAACACCGCAAACATGACGCCCTCGGGATAACCGCTGAACAATCGCAGCAGCATGATCAGGACCCCGATGCCAATACCAAAAATCCATTTTCCTGTTGAGGTCAAGGGGCTGGTCACCGGGTCGGTGGCAATGAAAAAAGCCCCGAAGAGCAACGCCCCACCCAGAAAATGGTGGGCCACCGTCCACTGGCTGGACAGGTCCATCAAGTTGGCCACGCCGCCAATGACAAGTGTACTGGCCAGCACACCGGCTGGAATCTCCCAGGAGGCCACCCGGCGAACGCATAGAAACACCCCCCCCAGCAAACAGGCCAACGCGCTGGTCTCGCCAAGGGACCCGTTGGTATTGCCCAAAAACAGGCTTTGAAGGGAAACCACCGTCCCCATTTGTTTATGGGCAGTTAGCGGGGTTGCCCGGGACATGATGTCCACATCCATATGGATGGCCACATATCCTGAGGCCGCCAGACTGCCGGCAAAAGCGATCATCACAAACGCGCGTCCCACCATGGCCGGGTTGAAAATATTCATTCCCAGTCCGCCGAACACCATTTTGCCGATTCCCATGGACACGGCCGCGGCGATGACGCCTACATACCACGGGGCCGTACCCGGCAGGGATAACCCCAGAATCAGCCCGGTTACCACAGCGGACAAGTCCCCCAGGTCCGGTTTTCGTCCCCGCATCCGGGTAAAAAGCGCCTCGGCCGCCAGACAGGCGACCACACAGATCAGCAGCTGTTTGACGGCAAACCAATGGAAAAAATAAACAGCCGCACAGACCATCGGCGCCAGTGCGATGAGCACATCGCGCATCATGGTCCGAATGGTCATTCCCATGGCAAATACATGCGGCGACGGGGCTACATGGATTTCCGGTGTAGACTCAGATAGACTATTTTCAGACTTCACTTTATTTTCTTTCCGCTGCCAGCAGGGCCTTGCCCGTTCGGATATGCTGCACCAACAAAAGTCCCGCCGGGCAAACGTATGCGCAGCTGCCGCATTCGAAACAGGCCATGATGCTATGCCGGCGGATCAGGTTAAGATCCTTAAAGCGTGATGCCAGGGCCAATTTGGTGGGAACCAGATTCATGGGGCACACATCCACGCACCGGCCGCAACGCACGCAGACACTTTGGTCCACCCGACGAACTTCTTCATGGGTCAGGACCGTAATTCCGCTGGTGCCCTTGGTCACCGGCGTCCGAAGATCGGTAAAGGCAAACCCCATCATGGGGCCACCGGCAATAATCCGGGCGGCGGTTTTTTTCAGCCCTCCGCAGATCTCAATAAGTTCACCCATGGGTATGCCAATGGGGACCAGCAGGTTCTTAGGCGCCACGATTCCTCCACCGGTGACACTGATAACCCGGTGGGTCAGCGGAATATCGCGCATCACGGCCCGGGCCACGGCCGTCATCGTGGCCACATTGGTGATGGCCACGCCAATATCGGCCGGCAATCCCCCCAAAGGCACCTCACGGTTGAGTACGGCCTTGATCAAATGCTTTTCGCTTCCCTGGGGATACTTGGTCTTGAGCACGGCAATTTTTATGCCGGCGCCGGCGGCAAGTCGGCGCAAGGCATCAACGGCCTCCAGCTTGTTGTCTTCAATGCCGATGATGGTCCGTTTAACACCCACGGCACGAGCGGCCAGCATGGCACCGGCCACCACCACCTCGGGGGCTTCCACCATCACCCGATAATCGGTGGTCAGGTACGGCTCACATTCACATCCGTTGACTACAAGGGTATGGATGGGCTTTTCACCCACGGGCGTAATTTTAACATGGGTGGGAAACGCAGCCCCTCCCAGGCCCACGATACCGGCCGCATGGATGGCCGTGTTGATCTTTTCGGGTGCCAGGGTCTGATATGCTTTGGCCGGCCATTTACCGCCGAACAGCTGATCCCACAGTTCTTGCCCCTCCAGTTGCTCGCCCTGGGTAAGGATGACAATCGCTTGTAAATGTCGACCATTGGGCAGGGTCGTGACGGCCATTTTTTGAACAATGCCGCTCACCGGCGCATGAAGTGCAGCGGAAACAAAGGCCTCACCCCGGCCGATCATCTCTCCGAAAGACACTTCCTGCCTGGGTTTAACCAGTGGAGTACAAGGTCCCCCGACATGCTGTAAAAGCGGCAGGATAATCTTTTCAGGCGCGGGTACAATTTCGATGGGCGCATCCGCCGACAGCTCTTTTCGTTGCGGCGGATGAACCCCATGGACAAACGTCCCCGGTCCGGAAAAGGGTCTCAACCGTGTTTTTTTTTGGTACCGTCGTTTCAGAAAAACCAAATAAAACCTACCCGTTATCAATAGTGTTCCTAAAAAGAAGTGCTGCTATGTATCAAAACAAAAAACCAAATGGATAATAAGATAAACACATTTATGTACAGTCGCATCGGGTTGCAAGCAAAAATATCCGGATTGGTTGATAAATTCTCTGTATTTGTGTATGGATTTATGAAGAAATCTTACCTTTATTCTTTTCCTTTGATACATTAGGGACAACAAATGACCGAGGATTCCCTGGAAATCGGAAATTATCGAAAAATACTACTGGCTACGGATGGATCCGAACAATCACTGGATGTGGTTCGCTATGTCAGTTCCAGCTTTTTCCCGCAATCGACTCAAGTTGTGTTGTTTAATGTGGGGACCGAATTTCCGGAAGTTTTCTGGGATATGGATGAGAACCCGCTCTACCGCTCCAAAAAGCCCAAGGTGATGCGCTGGCTGGCAAACCACCAGGTCGCCATGGGGGAATTCATGGAAATCGCCCTGAAAATCCTGGAGAATGCGGGATTTTCTGATGATGCGGTCGAAGTCAAAACCCAGGCGAAAAGGATCGGTATCCTCGCCGACATCGTCCAGGAATCCTATCAAAATTACAGCGCGTTGGTGATGGGACAGTCCGGTACCAGCAAAATCAAGGATGCCATCTTCGGCAGCCTGGCCCATCGATTGGTAGGAAAAATTAAACATATCCCCATGGTGATTGTCGGCGGCCTGCCGGCATCGAACCGGATGATGGTTGCCCTGGACGAATCCATCGAAGCCATGCGGGTGGTCACCAGCATCGCCGACCTCACCGGCGCCGGAAGCCAGAAGACCATTCTCTGTCATGCCCTTCGGTTACCGGGTATGTTTCGTTTTGCAAGCGGACAGATGCCCTTCACCGAAAGGGAACTGGACTGGCTGGAATACCAAAAAAACAAATTCAGGCCATACATGGATGAGGCCGTTCAGCGACTGCAGCAAGGCGGCGTGCCTTCCGAAAACATATCCCGCCGCTTCGTTGCGACCAGGGGGAATCCGATCCTGAAAATTATCAAAACCGCCCGCAAAAAAGATTGCGGCACCCTTGCCGTGGGCCGACGGGAAGCCGTGAGTTTCGGTGAAGCCTATTTCCGGGGCCGCTTCAGTGAAAAAATCATCGATATGCTTGAAAACATGGCCGTCTGGATCGTAAACTGACAAGCGCCCCACCGATTCCATCAACCGTATCACCAGGCAAATAATCAACTATAAACAGAGCGGATCGATCATACACATTTCTCCACTTTCTGCATCAATGTTTTTTTTGTACTAATAAAACACATAAAGTCCCTTGCCTCATTTTTTATCTTTTGTTATGTTAAACTTAACATAAGCCTAAGTTGAACGATTACTTACGAAGCTATGTGCCAAGATATTGAGATGATAAGGCTTTCAAAAAACGGAGGCATACCCATTGGATATGTCGAGTATTTTTGAGAGCCTTAGCGCTCAATAGATTGGTGCAGAGCGAGTGAAGAATCGCTCAATTTAGGATAAGGTAACGGTATGGGATGTAATGCAGGATTTTGAAACCCTTTTGAAAGGTTCCGCCGAAGCCCACGGTCATTTATGCCCGGGGCAGGTGGTCGGTGTGCGCATGGCGATGCTCGGGTGTGAACTGATCGGGCTGGATAATCCCCGGCAACTGCCACAGATCAAGAAAATCATCGTCTATGTGGAAATCGATCGGTGCGCCACCGATGCCATCGCCTATGTGACGGGAGTCAAGTTGGGCCGGCGCTCCTTAAAATTTATCGATAACGGTATCATGGCGGCGACTTTCGTAAATCTGGAAACCGATCAGGCTTTTCGGATCCGCTCCACCGAAAAATCCCGCGAACTGGCCGCCGGGTATGCCTCCGAAATCAAGGATAAACACTTACAGCAACTTGAAGCCTATAAACGGATGCCCACTGACCTGCTTTTTAAAATCCAGTCCGTGGATGTAAAAGTTCCCATTCATAATATGCCCGGGCCCACCCGCTTCAAAGCCACCTGTCAGAGTTGCGGTACCGTTGTCAGGGATAAAAAGGAAGTCTATCAAAATGAAAAAATTTTGTGCCGATCGTGCGCCTTTGGTGCTTATTACAGATCTCATCATTAATCATCAAATAATCGCCATGAGTTTTTATGCGACAAAGGATTGCAAGTAAATTGGACACAGATGATACTGGATACTGGATGCTTGGTCCCGGCGGATGTCCAGCATCCAGCATCTGTCGTTATTAGACAAAGTGCTTTTAAAAAAATACAGGCTTTTTTCGAATAGATAACGAGGCCTGTAGATAGAGAGATACCATGTTAAAACAGCATGACCATCCATGTGAAAAAGACTGCTTTCAAAAAATCAAGGTTGAAAATGCCGTTGGGTTGACCCTCGGCCATGACATCACCGAGGTGAGACCCGGTGAATATAAGGGCCCGTCGTTTCGAAAAGGATACAAGGTGCAAGAAAGCGATCTGTGCCACCTGATGCGTCTGGGAAAACGTCATCTGTACGTACTGGATCTGAATGAAAACCAGGTCCATGAGGACGATGCCGTGATTGAACTCGCCAATGCCCTGGCAGGACCGGGTGTGACCTTTGAGGCCAAACCGCGGGAGGGTAAAATCCAGATGGTTGCGGCGTATGACGGACTGTTAAAAGTCCAGATCGACCCATTGACTGAATTCAATTTGATCCCGGATGTCATGTGCGCTTCAATCCACAATAACACGCCGGTAAAAAAAAGCCGCCGGCTGGCCGGGACCCGGGCCATCCCCCTGGTGATTGAGCGCGACATTCTGGACCAGGCCGTTTCCCTGGCAACAGCATCATTTCCCATCTTTGCCGTTAAAGCATTCAACCCGGTGTCCGCCCGGCTCATTATCACCGGCAACGAGGTTTATGAAGGGCTGATTGAAGATCGGTTCGAAGCTGTCATTTCCCGGAAATTGGCTGTCTACGGGTCGACGCTGGCCGAAACCGTCATTCTACCCGACGATCAGGATCAAATCGCTTCGACAGTTCAACAGTTTTTTGAGATGGGCACCGACCTGATTATCACCACCGGCGGCATGTCCGTGGACCCGGATGACGTCACCCGACTGGGGATTCGTGGGGCTGGCGTCGACCGGATCCATTACGGAGCAGCCGTGCTCCCCGGGGCGATGTTTCTATTGGCCTACAAGGGAGATATACCCATCGTGGGGATCCCCGCCTGCGGCCTCTATCATCCAACAACGATTTTCGATCTGGTTCTGCCCCGGCTGCTGGCAGGTGAACAGCCCGATGCCCGGGATCTGGCCCGTCTGGCCCATGGCGGTCTTTGTCTGGACTGTG
>JAOZUU010000472.1 GCA_029938515.1 Desulfobacterales bacterium
AAATCGAAACAATTATTTTGCCCAGAAGGAGTATTTATGGACTTCAGCTTGACCATGGACCAGGAAATCCTGCGGGATACGGTTAGAAAATTTGCCGAAAATGAGATCCGGCCGGTGGCCGATGAGCTGGATAAAAATGAGACTTTTTCTTACGAGACCATGGCCAAAATGGCCGAAATGGGGCTGTTCGGCATTTTTGTGGCTGAAGAATACGGCGGTCAGGAAATGGATTATGTGTCCTATATCATCGCCACCGAGGAAATCGCCCGGGTGGACGGATCCCATGCGGCGACGGTTGCCGCGGAAAATTCCCTGGGAATCGGCCCCCTTTACTATTTTGGAAACGAAGAACAGAAGCGCAAATACCTGCCGGCCCTGTGCCGGGGCGAAACATTGTGGGGATTTGGTCTCACCGAAGCCAATGCCGGGTCCGATGCGGGCAATGCTCAGACCCGGGCGGTTCTCGATGGCGATGAATGGGTGATCAATGGCACTAAAATTTTTATCACCAATGCGTCCACCGACATCACCGCCGGCGTAACGGTCCTTTGCCGCACCGGCACCCGGGATGATGGAAAACCGGAGCTTTCCTGTATCCTGGTGGAATCGGGGACTCCCGGGTATGTCGCCAAACCGATGCACGGTAAAATGATGTGGCGCGGGTCCAATACCAGTGAACTCTATTTCGAAGATTGTCGTGTGCCCCGGGAGAATCTGCTGGGTGAGCAGGGTCATGGTTTTCACCAGATGATGCAGACCCTTGACGGCGGTCGCTTGTCCATTGGGGCCATGGGGATGGGAGGTGCCCAGGGATGTTTGGATATGGCGTTGAAATATTCCCAGGAACGGGAACAGTTCGGGCGACCCATCGCCCGATTTCAAGCCATTGCTTTTAAGCTGGCCGATATGGCCATGCAGGTGGATGCCGCGCGTCTGTTACTCTACAAGGCCTGCTGGCTTCGAGACAACAACAAACCGTTCTCGAAGGAAGCCGCTATAGCGAAACTGTACTGTTCTGAAGCGATGCACCTGTGTGCCGACCATGCCGTTCAGATCCACGGCGGATATGGGCTGATGCGTGAGTATGAGGTGGAGCGGTTTTATCGCGACCAGAAATTGCTTGAGATCGGCGAAGGGACCTCGGAGGTCCAGCGTATTGTCATTGCGCGCCATTTAGGGGCGCTATGATCGTCGCGAAGCATAGATCTCAAACCGGCCCGTTTGTGGCGGTGGAATACTTATATAGCTAATAGCGCAGAGATGCTGGTTGCTGGATGCTCGATACTGGTCGAAGATCCAGTCTTTAGCGGGGATTAATCTAAAAGAAATCCTTTTATATCCAGTATCCAGTAACCAGTATCGAGTATCACATGGAAATTGACAGAATACCTTAATAGATTGCCATTCAATCCGAGGAGAAAAAGATGAACGAAAAAGCATCCAAACCGTATATCAATGTCGATTATTTTGAGGACTTGACCGGCGAAATTGTGGACACGGGGCAGAAGCCCGTGGAAGAAATCGGCGAGCGGGTAAGTAAATTACGGGCGGCCAAAGGCCTGACCCTGGAGCAACTGGCCAAACTGACCGGTTTTGAAGAGAATTTTTTAGCCGATATCGAAGCAAATAAAATTCAACCCCAACTTGGGACGGTGATTAAGTTGTCCAAGGCCCTAGACAGTGCCATGGGACAATTGGTGTCCGGGCGGGGAGACAAACTGTACACGATCACCCGCAAAGATGAACGCAAGGCGATCTCCCGCTCCACTTCCAAAACAGGGCAGAAACAGGTGTATCTTTACAAAGACCTGGCTCCGGAAGTAAAGGGGCGGCACATGGAAGCCCTGATGGTTCAATTGGAAGAGAACCCTGAAGGGGAGTTATCCGTCCACGAGGGGGAAGAGTTTATCTATGTAATGGAAGGCGTGGTTTCACTGGATATCGCCGACGATCATCACGAACTGACCCCCGGAGACAGTGCCTATTATCCATCAACGACGCCTCACTTGATCGCCGCTAAAAAGGACCAGGCTACTATTCTGGCCGTTATCTATGAAGGATAGTTAGAAGCGGTTTCAAAATTGCATCTCAGGTCCAATCTCGGCGTTGGTCCGTAGAATTTTATCCTCGAAATATTCGATATATTCCTCCGGTTAAATTCAACGAACCGCCTTGACCTTGAACCTGATCTACAACTTTGAAACCACTTCTAATCAAGATAAGGGAAGATCGGCGGATGGGGTCTTTCGGTTCAACTTTCAACATCGAACGTTGAATGTTTGGAATCGGCTGTATGTGTTTTTGTTGGACGTTGGACGTTGGACGTTCAATGTTGGATGTTCGACGTTTATCAAAGGTCTCTCAGGGTCAAGGCTCCCACGGGGCACACCTCGATGCAGGCCGCGCAATCGTTGCAGGAAATATCAGTTGAAGATATATCGGGGGATGCGTAAAAGCTGACCATGGTATCGAATCCGCGACCGGCAAATGTCATCAAGGGCCGGTCGTTGACGGTTCGGCAGGCATGGATACATTGGCCGCAGAGAACACACCGGTTGGGCCAATAATCGATCACCGGATGGGTGTCCACGCAATCCTGCGGTTTCAATTGAAGCGGTAGACCTTTCGCTTTTAATCCCACCTTTAAAAATCGGGCGATATTTTGCAATGCACACTTGCGATTGGCCGGACATGTCTTGCAAGCGACTTTATGAACCGACAAGAGTAGATTGAGTGCGGAACGTTGCAGTTGTCGAACCGTCTCCGTGTCGGTTTTAACCGTCATCGGTGCTTCGATCCGGACGGTGCAGGCGGTCACCGGTTGGCTTTGCCCTTCAATCTCGACAAAGCACAGGCGACATGAAGCCGCCGGCCGGTCCACTCCTTCCAGATGGCAAAGATGGGGGATGTAAATGTCGTTATCGAGACAGGCCTGGAGCAAGATCGTTCCGGTCTGAACCTCGATTGTCCGATCATCCACGACAAGGGGGATCATATTGACGGTTGTTTCAGTGTTCATGCTTGATAAACTCGTAAAAAGTAACGCTGATGGCTAAGTAAAAAGTTCCATATACGCCCCGCAGGAAGTGCCCTT
>JAOZUU010000473.1 GCA_029938515.1 Desulfobacterales bacterium
CTGCGATATGTGTATACGGGCAATGTGCCCGGCCAGGGGGGCGAAAAAACCGTTTGCTACCAATGCGGCCGGGTAGTCATCGACCGATTGGGATTTTCCATTGGCGAATATGCCCTTGACAATGGTTGCTGCCGCTATTGCGGGGCGCCCGTTGACGGGGTAGGAATGTGATATAGCACTTTTATTGGGTTCGCCTGATTTAGTAAAACTTCAAGGCACTGAGATTACTAAAATGTTAGCGAACCCAACGAAATTAATTGCAAGCCGACGGCTTAACCCAACCTACAATTTGGCGTTTAGGGTGGCGAAGTAGATACTTCCTTTAGGATAATAGAAGATCAACTACCCATCGAGCCAACCCCGCCAAAAGGCGGCGGGGCAAGCGGGCAAACGAGCAAACCGGCTGATTGGCCTACTGGCTGACCGGCTAACTGGCCCCACTGGCTAACTGGTTAACACGCTAGTGTTCAGAGAAGTACTTGGCGGCACCCGGATGTAGTTGTATTCCGGCGGCACTTTTTTGGGCAGTATCAACGGAATATAAAGATAGCGCCGGATGGGCACTTGATAAGCGTTTCTGATTGCTGTCAATCGCATCGATGATCTTGTAGACCGTTTCTTCATCAAGATCTTCCGAGGCGACCAGCATGGCCCGGGTCCCGAATGTTGTCACTTCCTCCGGGCGAGATGGATATGTATTGGCGGCGATGTCGATTTTCCAAAAAGCGGGATGATCGTTGACCAGTTTTTCAATATCACTGTCATCCATATTCACCATATTGACCTTACAGAGCTTGAACAACTGCTGCAAAGACGAATCCGGGTGAACGCCGATATGCAACATCGCCTGCATGATACCGTGACAGAATGCCATCGTATCCTGTGAATGGGAAGCGGGGAGTTCTTCGACAAGACTAAAATCTTTTTTTGACCAGTTTTTTGCTTTCATGATCGTTTCCGCCGCCAGGTACTGAAGCGATTGTGGCGCACCGGCATTAATCCGTTTTCCCTTCAGATCTGTCAGTGAAGCGATCCCTGCATCATCGCGGACGACCAGTGTGATGGGAATATCATACAGCGGGGCAAGGGCGCGTAGATTTTCGTAACTGATGTCGAGAAATTCGAAATGACCGGTTTTGTTCACTGCCTCGAGCAGCATGCGTGAATCGACCAGACCGATATCCAGGGAGCCACCCCGGAGGTTGGTGAGATTATATACGTCATCGGACGTCGGCACTATCTGGCAGTTCATATCACTCGTGTGGCTGTTAATCACCCGACAGAGTATCCGGCCGGTAAAATGAGAGAAAGTGCCGGGCGCTCCCGTGCCTAGAAGAATGTCGAAGGCATTGGCGGAAAAAGGGAATAGGCATGCGCCGACAATTAAAATCAGGCAAATAACCGGCACCCGTTTGAAAAACAAGGGCGTGTGGAAATACCTTGCGGATTTTCTTTTGGTAATCATGCTTTCCTCCTCGATATTTACAACTGCTAATGTACCAGAATGACTCAATCAAGGTATCGTTGACCTGGCGCTAATGTCTTTTCGGCCCTTCGGCGTCGCCATGCGGGGCCAATTTTGATGGCTTCGTAAAAAGTTCCATATACGCCCCGCAGGAAGTGCCCTTGGGGTGCAAGGCGTAGTGTTTTTTCAGGGGTGAGGCTATACATAAGGTATGCCGAGCGTCTGAAAAAACACTACAACGCAGTAGATGGGTTTTTTACGATGCCATCATCTATGATAGTACCTTCCGCAGCCGTAACACGGAACAGTTCGCGTTATCAGAGACGCGCTGGGAGCAGGAACCGCTAAACACTTCGTTAATTTCACGACGGCGATTGTGGTAGACGATAATCAGGTCTGCCTCCCATTTGTCCGCGGCTTTGATGATCTCTTTCCAGTGTTTTCCAATTCCTACCCGATATGTTACGGTCTTGTCGCAATTTTCCCTGATAAATTTCTCCAGGGATTCCTTAAACCGATTTTTCGCCTGTTCACGCATCTCATCGGAGATATAGGACGCAACAATCGGCATGCCGAAGCCCGGCATCACACTAACCACACGAATCGCGGCATCGCTCAATCCGGCAATCGCGGCCGCTTTTTGATATACAGCGGCCGCCGTCCGGGGATAATCAATATCGATGGGGACAAGAATTTTTTTAAACATAGCCTGCTCCAGAAGGTAGAGTTAAACATCTCAAAAATTCTATAACTAATTGATAATAATTGATTTTATTAACAATATCTCGCAAATTTCGTATATGAAATAATGGAACGCTGGAATGATGGAATATTGAGTTTAAAGGATGATTTCCCTATTTTATACTCTTTGCCGAAAGTTTTTTTTAACATAAAACCATCGCATCATTTTCCCAAAACCATCATTTCAATATTCCACCTTTCCATTATTCCAATTGTGAACGTAGCGAACTTAATTCTTTTAAATCAATGGCCAATGATCATGTAGCGGCAACAGCTTCCAGTTTATTTTTACGGCCCCGCTGCAGGAACCAGACCAGCGCATATAATGCAAAGGCTGGAATGAACATAAGCTGTTTTGGCGGCCGTTCGGCGGGCATCTGGATGTTCAACACCTCCTGGTCAAAATCGATGCCGGCTTTTTCTGCCGGGCTGGCAAAGACGACATTTTCAATCAGTATTTTGCCTTCTTCCTTGCGCGTTTCAACTCCGATGGCGGCCAATCTTTCGACAGCGGTTTTTTCGTCGCCCACGGGCAGCATCACCGTCTTGGTGAATTCACTCCCGTCCATCTTCTCGCCTTTTAGCATGACCCTCAATTGGTCACCGGGCTCCATGGCCCCCACCACCTGTTCAAGCTTGGCGGCCGGCTCCTGGATAAGCGGCGGAAAAAACTTGTCCCACACGAATCCGGGGCGAAACAGGATAAATGCCACGAGTATAAGGGCTGCCGTTTCCCAGATGCGACTCTTGGTGAGGAAGTACCCCTGGGTGCCTGCGGCGAATGCCAGCATGGCAGTTACAGCGGCAAAAATCACGATGACCAGTTGGAACCAGTTGGCCACGCCGATCATCAACAACTGGGTATTGAAAATAAACATAAACGGCAA
>JAOZUU010000474.1 GCA_029938515.1 Desulfobacterales bacterium
GTTATATTGTTACGTTAATCATGAAGCCAAACAGATCATGTAGATGCAACGAGAGTAAAGTGGATACTCCACTAATCGGGTTATACCCTTTAAGCCCCGTTAAAGTGGTAGGGGACAGATATGAAACGCTTTATTTTCTTTCCTAATTCTAGCATAATCGCCGTAGATCTATAAAAAACCGGAATAAACAGACAGATAATCCCGGACATATAAAACTATTCAATTTAAGGAATTGATCATGCTCCCATCCCGAAAACCCAAGTCAAACTATTTCGTACCAGCTTACATCATAGGCCTTTTGACGTTAGTATTTACCATCTCTGGATGCAGTTCCTCCGGGCCGATCACCATGGATTTGATGAATTCGCCGGGGATTTACAGTGAGGTTGGGATTGATCCGTTTGATGATAACGCACGAATCGGTGAAAGTACGGAATTAACCGTGCTCTATGCCACAAACCGCGCGCCGGTGGAGGAAGGATCAAAATCCAAGGAACGCTATTATGATAACAATCGCGGGTCGTATTTATACCTCGGTGAGGCCAAGGTCAAGGTGGGCGATGACAAAACGACCTGGAGTGATCTTAAAGAATATTCCCTTCTGAAAAATTCGACAAAACGTTTTCCCCTTCAAGTCAAAGAGGTTCATGAATTCGGCATCCTTCCCACTTCTTACTCGCGTTTAGAAAAGCGCCTGTCACCGGAAGATGACGAAAGGCCGGGCAAGGACTTTGCGGCCGCAATCAACGCACAGCTCAAAGATTCGAAGTTAAAAGACGTTGTCATCTATATCCATGGCTTTAAAGTTAATTTTGAGAACCCTATTATAGTAACTTCAGAATTATCCCATTTTCATGGTAATCAAGGGGCGTTTATTGCTTTTGCCTGGCCGTCCACACCGAAAAAAAACCTGGCCTATTTTAAAGACGTGGAAACCGCCAACCATTCGGCGCGGCAATTACGCTTACTGATTGAATACCTGCATGACTATACGGATGCTGAACATATCAACATCATTGCCTACAGTATGGGAACGCGTATCGCGATCAAGACCCTGCATGACCTGCGACTGAAGTATGATTATGTCGAAGGTGAAGCCTTGCGTGATGCCTCGCGTATCGGACAGGTGTTTCTGGTCGGTTCTGATTTTGACCGGGATATCTTCAGCGATTATTTTGAAGACGGGATCACCGACCTGCAGGATCAGATGAATATTTACATGTCGGGGGAAGACTCGGCGTTAGGCATGGCGCGCTTTTTGTTCGGCTACAACCGTCTGGGGCAGACCGCGTCAATGAATCTGGACAATAAAGCCGTTGACTATTTAAAAAAACGGAAGGATTTGGTTCTCATCGATGTAACCTCGGCTGAAGGGGCAACCAAAGGCAACGGGCACGCCTACTTTCGCCAAAGCCCGTGGGTGAGCAGCGACATCATCATTACGATGTTTTTTAAAGCGACCCCTGAGAAACGAAAACTCATCCAGAATGAACAGGGTATCTGGTCATTCCGTCCTGAATACATACAGGATATCAAAAATGCCAAAGAAGAATAAGGGGTCTTGCTTTGTTGACTTTGCGCCAATTTTTTATGTTAAGATTTGCATATATACAGTCGAGGACATCCCCTGATTCAGAGACAGGGAGACATTCCCGCGTTTAAAGTCAAAAAAAGCAAGGTGACCAGACCTTTAATGGTTGCCCCCTTACTTATTTATGCCATCCAACGAACTCGAACTGCTCATGTCGGCCGGCAATTTTGAAAAAATGCAATACGCGTTCGTGTACGGCGCCAATGCCCTGTACCTGGACAATCCGCACCATCATACTGTCGCGTGAACTGTCCATCCGCGAGATGGGCAAAGGTTGCAAAATTAGCTACTTCAGTGGTATGCTGGGAATAACCAAAGCATATCGGTAATAATTTCATTGAGTAAAATTGTTAAGGTGTTCTCAATTTATGTAGCGGGGCACATCCAAGCTGTAGAAACTGCAGCCCTGAAACTACTTTATGGATGCGATGATGATTGATCTGCCAGTGAGGATGCGTGGTGTGTGGTTAACTGGCCATGGTGATATGGACAAGCTGGACATCCGTCAGGATATACCGGAATTAAGACCATCCATTGGTAACCGAATTCTCCTCCGATGTGCTTTCTATTGCTACTGGAATAAAACGAATGAAATTCACTGTATGTCTCCAAAAGTGGCCTGCCTCCAGTCTTTGTACCACTCATTACCAGATATTGTGGTTCCCATGTGTTCGGCTACGAAACATTCGCGACGTATGAACAGATCGGCACTAAATTAAATATTGATCGCTAATCGGCTCAATGCCGGGTTAAAACGGCCATAAAACGGGAACTTCTAATAAATATACAGGACAAAAAGGGGTATCCATGTATTCTCTGTCAAGGGGCCATGGGAATTAAACGGTACAATTCGAGTTTGCCTAATCTCCATAATTGGCTCAAAAAGAATCAAATGAACGTCCAGCCGGAGTATTAAGGTATAATTTTAATCCTCGATCAATTTCCGGGGCAGATGGATAGTAAAGGTGCTTCCTTCTCCGGGAGTGCTATCAACGGTAATCCGGCCGCCATGGGCATTAACGATATGCTTTACGATGGATAGCCCCAGCCCCGTCCCCCCCATGTCGCGACTGCGGGCCTTGTCAATGCGGTAAAAGCGCTCAAAGAGGTGGGGAATATCTTTTTTTGAAATCCCCGGACCGTGATCACGGATGCCAATGGTAACGGCTTCTTTTCCAGTCGCGGCTTCGATATGAACCGGGCAGTCATTCCCACTGTATTTAACGGCATTATCAATCAGATTGATCAGGGCCTGCTCCATCAGAGTGTCATCGATTTTATAATCGGTCCTGATGATTTCTTCGGCCAGCTCGGAATCGTTATATTCAATGATTCTGGCGATCTGATGGACTTTTTCTTCCACCATCGACCCAAGATATAAGACCATTTTTTTTATGGCCGCAAGCTCGTGTAGAAAATGCCTGGTCATATGAAATTCATTTTAATTTTCCATACGCCAGGTTAAAACCTTCGCCTTTAGGCGAAAAGCTTTAGCAATCT
>JAOZUU010000475.1 GCA_029938515.1 Desulfobacterales bacterium
ATTTTCGGTTTGGGATGAAACCCCTGGGTAAATTTGAGTGCAATCCGGGCCCGGTGAAAAGCCCGGATAAAAATATTGACCAATTCCAGATGCCCAAAATAGCGGGCATCATCGGTTTTAGTGTAGGTCAACCGAACCTTTGTGTAAGCGATATTCGGCTTTTTATTGCGAGCAGTCGGCATTACTCGATTTTCCGGGCGGTCGGTGAATACCACCGGCGCAATGGTTTTAAAGTCACACACCCCGCATTGATGGCACTCGCCATGCCGGCAATCCTCCGTGATCCGGCCATCCAGGGCTTTTTCCCATTCCTGTTCTAAAAATTGCTTCGAAACCCGAACATCGATATGATCCCACGGCAGGGGTTCCTCGAAAGATCGTTCCCGGCTGGTGTAAAAATCGGCGTCCAATTCAGTGTCGTTTAATGCCGCCAGCCATTTGTTGAAATCAAAATGATCGCTCCAGCCGTCAAAACGGCAACCGTTATTATAAGCTGCCACCAGCAGGTGAGAGAGTCGCCGATCACCGCGCGAAAATATCCCTTCCACCCGGCTCACTTCGGGTTTTTGCCATTTGAATCGAATCCCGGTGGATTTGAGCTGGTGCCGGAGCCATTCGATTCTCCGTCGTGATTCGGACAAGGAGATCTGGGGACGCCATTGAAACGGCGTGTGCGCCTTGGGGATGAAGGTGGTCACACTGACATTCATTCCCGGCCGGCGGCGTCCCCTGGGTGAGCGGATCCGCCGTAAACATTTAACCAGGTCGACAATGGCCGCCAGGTCGTCTTGTGTTTCCGTGGGTAACCCGATCATAAAGTAGAGTTTAATCACCTGCCAGCCTTGTTCGAACACCAGTTGAACGGTTTTTTCAATGTCCGCCTGGGTGATGTTTTTGTTGATCAAATCCCGCAATCGCTGGCTGCCCGCTTCGGGGGCGATGGTGAAACCGGTTTTGCGCATTTTTTTAATAAGGTGGACCAGATTTGGTGTCAGCGTATCTGCGCGTAAGGACGGAAAGGAAACGGCACGATGATCAGCGGCATGCCGGGTCATGAGTTGTTCCAAGAGCGGTGCAATGCATCCATAATCTCCGGTGGAAAGGGATAGCAGGGAGATCTCTTCGTAACCGGTGGAATCAATCCCCTGTTCGGTGAGCGACAGGATCTTTTCCGGTGATCGGTCCCGGACAGGGCGATAGAACATTCCGGCCTGGCAAAAACGGCAGCCCCGGGTACAGCCCCGGGAGATTTCCACGCGCAGGCGGTCGTGCACCGGTCGCCCAAAAGGCACCACGGGCGATGACGGGAACGAGGCCCGGTCCAGATCCGGTAAAATGGCCCGCCGGACGGTTGGAAATTCCGGGCTGCGGGCCGTCACGCGAGGGTGGCCATCATCGTTGTACTTCACATCGAAAAATGATGGGATATACACCCCTTCGATCCGTTGCCAGCGATGCAACAGATCGTTTTTATCTCCATGGCCATATTTTTTCCACGCCATCCATATATCCGCCAAAGCCATCATGGTCTCTTCACCATCTCCGACGACCATGGCATCAAAAAAATTGGCTACAGGCTCCGGGTTGGCCGTGCATGGTCCCCCGGCAATGATCATCGGATGGGATGCATCCCTCTGTTCTGCATAAAACGGAATGCGGGCCAAATCGAGCATGCCCAGGATATTGGTGTAATTGAGTTCGTACAAGAGACTGAAGCCGATGATATCAAACCGGCGAAGCGGCCATCCCGATTCCAGGGACATCAGCGGCAGATCGGCCGCTTTTAAATGTCCCTGCATATCGACGTCCGGCGCAAATACCCGTTCGGCGGCAATGTCGGTCCGGGCATTGAGCCGGTCGTACAGAATCTGCATCCCGAAATGGGAGGTGCCGATTTCGTACATATCGGGAAACGCCAGCGCCATGCAAAGCTCAACCTGATCGAGGTCTTTTTTCACCCGGTTGATCTCATTGCCAAGATACCGGCTCGGTTGTTTGATCAGCGGCAGGATGTCTTGAAGTAATGGTTGGGTCATATCGGATTTATGAAAGGGGTTAAAAAAATCGATAAATATAATGTAAATAACTGTGTGTCAACATGATTTAATCTAAGAACTTGGTCAAGTTCCAGGGGCTATTCACCGTACATATCAGTTATGAGCTTGCGTAATTGAGAGGCTTTGATCTCTGATAATTTGTCAATTTTCTTTTTCAATCTTTGTTTGCTAATAGTACGTATTTGGTCAATAGCTATCTCAGCCTTTTTATTCGCGCATTTAATCTGGAGTCGGGTTCTCCATTTCGGGTGCAATTTTGAGGTTAAGGGACATACGACAACGGTTTCTAAATATTTATTCATTTCATCTTGGCTAATTATAACAACAGGGCGTACTTTTTTTATTTCGCTTCCTATCGTGGGGTTGAGGTCAGCATAATATATTTCGTAACGTTTAATATTCAAAGCCTTCATCCGCCAGCCCGTCAAGAAGCGTTGTGTCAAAATCCTCCCAATCTTCCTTTTCATTAGCCATGGCTTTATATGTTTCTTCCCAAGAAAGTTTACTGTCTTTTTTGTTCCGAAGAAGCAGCCCCCCGTCTGTTTCTTCCAGCAAAAGGGAGTTGTTAAGGCCATATTTTTGAATAAGTGCCTTGGGTATGCGAACCCCCTTGGAATTTCCAATGGGGATCAGCTTGATTCCCCTTGTACGTATTTGTTTTTCCATGGATATTGTTCCTTAAATTTCCTTAAGTTATTTGGTAATAACTGTAATTACATTTATCTATAAAGTCAAGCGTATTCTATCAATAAGCATGGCAATGTGATGGAGTGGTGCCAGGCCCGGTATGCTAAATTCTCCTATCTTCCCAACCCATCTCATAGTTTCCACAGTCCTACCACAGGCGTACAACGTGTGATCCGTGACGGCGGATGGTATCTTCCCTCCTATTTATGTCGATCGGCACATCGCGGGATTTACGGACAAGAATATGGCTGTGATGCCGTCGATTTCCGCATGTTGAGGATGCCATAATCCGGTTTCGATTGAGCCGAATGGTACGGATCGTTATCCAAAAATTCCAGCTTC
>JAOZUU010000476.1 GCA_029938515.1 Desulfobacterales bacterium
ACCGAATCCGTTATCCGGGAAATGACCCGGATTGCAAACAAATATGATGCCATCAATCTGTCCCAGGGATTTCCGGATATCGATCCGCCGCGGGAAGTGCTGGATGCGGCCCACCGGGCTATTTCCGGACCCTATCATCAATATGCCATTACCTGGGGAGCACCAAATTTCAGACAGGCCCTGGCTGACAAACAGAGTCGCTTCATGGCACTGGAACTGGATGCCGACGATCATATCGTGGTGACCTGCGGCAGCACCGAGGCCATGATGGTAGCCATGATAACAGCCTGTAACCCGGGCGACAAGGTAATCGTCTTCTCGCCGTTTTATGAAAACTATGGTGCGGACACGATCCTTTCCGGAGCACAGCCAATTTATGTCCCCCTGTATCCGCCGGATTTTTCCTTCGACCCGGATGAATTGCGAAACGCATTCAAACAAGGAGTCAAGGCACTGGTGTTGTGCAATCCCGCCAATCCGTCCGGTAAAGTATTTACCAAGGAAGAGCTGGCCATCATCGCCGAGCTGTCGAAGGAATTCGACACGTTTATAATTACCGACGAAGTCTACGAGCACATTGTCTATGCACCACACGAACACGTCTATATGGCCGCCCTGCCCGAGATGTTCGAACGTACCCTTTCGGTCAGCTCTTTATCCAAGACCTATTCCATGACCGGATGGCGACTCGGTTACATCATTGCCGCCCCGCGGATCATCGCCGAGGCCCGCAAGGTCCATGATTTTTTAACGGTGGGTGCCGCAGCGCCGCTGCAAGAGGCCGCCGTGACGGCCCTCAACCTGCCGCCTGACTACTATCAGGAACTGCAAGCGGATTATACCCACAAACGAGATCTCTTTTGTGAATACCTTGATGATGCTGATCTCAAGTACGTCAAACCCCAGGGTGCCTATTATGTACTTGTTGATATAAGTGACTTTAAAGCGAAAGACGATACGGCCTTTTGCCGCTACCTGGCCAGGGAGATCGGTGTAGCCGCCGTCCCCGGATCGAGCTTTTTTCACGAACCGGTCCATCATTTGATTCGGTTCCATTTTGCCAAAAACGATGATATATTAATTGAGGCCGGTCAGCGCCTGAGCCGGATTAAAACAGTGGTTTAAATCAAACGGAGAATAGTTCCCCATGAGCGAGAATTTCCTGTCCATCTTCCTGACCATTGCGTTTTTTATGCTGATCGGCTACCAGGTGATTCGCAGTAGGAGGAAGAAAGCCATGCGTCGTTACAATCGAACTATAAATGGAAAAGACACCGGACAAAAGGCAGGATCTTCCGATCCATTCGGTGATCAAAACCCTGAGGATGCCATGGCCGCTTTCAGAGATCATCTCGAGCAATTGCAATCCCTGTCACAGGGTCAGCAGGAGGCCGAACATGAGCCCCAGACGCATGTCGTCCAGATCTTATCGGCGACCTACGCCAAATTAACGGAACTGGATAAACGCATCAAAGTTTTTGAGCGTGAAGCCGAAGAGTATAAGAAACGACATCCAGGTCTGGAAAATCCATAGAAGCTATTTCAAAACCCCGTCTAAGGCGCGATCTCGGTGTTGCACGCCTCCTCAAAATGCTCATCCCGCCAGGGCGGGACTGCGCTTTTTCGTCGGCGTGCGCCTTGACCTCGAACCTGATCCGAGGTTCTGAAACAGCTTATAGTGTCATGTCAAGCAGCCTTTTCCGGATCGCGAGGACCGCTTTTCATTACCTGCCCGGGCAACGTATACCCGAGTCGCTTTTCCAATAATCGGGCGGCTTGAATAATTTTCGATAAGTCAATACCGGTATAAACCCCCATATCCTCCAGCATAAAGACAACATCCTCGGTGGCAAGGTTCCCCGACGCCTGTGGGACATAAGGACAACCGCCGATACCGCCCAGGGCCGTGTCAAAGCGAATGACGCCAACTGTCAGGGCCGCCAGCAGGTTTGCCATGGCAATCCCCCGATTGTTGTGAAAGTGAAAAATCAACTCCGGCTCGGAAAAGCGCCTCTGGAATTCACCTGCCAGATTGGTGACCCGAATCGGCGTGGCCATGCCGGTAGTATCGGCCAGAATCACGGATACCGCCCCTTTTTCAAGGTAGGCATTTGCGATATCGAACACATCGGCGGAAGGGACATCTCCCTGGTAAGGGCAACCAAAAGCCACGGCAATGGCACCGACAACCGGTACCAATTGTTGTCGGGCCAGGAAAAAAATACCATCCAGGTCGGCCAGGGATGCATCGATTCCCCGGCGGACATTGGCCCGATTATGCGCTTCAGTGGCCGAAATAACCACTACCAACTGATCTGCACCGGCAGCCAGGGCCTTTTCGGCCCCCTCCATATTCGGCACCATGGCCGCATGGATGACCCCCTGCCGGGATACACCGGCCATGACTTCCGCCGCATCTTTTAGCTGGGGAATTGCCCGGGGACTGACAAAGGACGTGGTTTCGATTTGGGTGACCCCGGCCCTATAAATGGCTTCGATGACATCCAGCTTATCCGTCGTGGAAAAAAACGTCTTTAAGGACTGGAATCCATCACGGGGTCCAACTTCCCGGATAATTACCTGTCGGGGAAGATCCATTATCTACCTTCTCTTCTTCTGCTCCCTATCAGGGATTACAAACGTTATGGCAAATTTTTATCGTTGCAATACATATCAATAATCATTTATCTGTTTTGTCAACGTTTTGTATAGACAGCCCTTGGGAATGAACGGCCATATTGACAATAAGACCGGTATCCAGTATTTGGGTTTCAGCCTTTAAATTACGGCAGAGATCATGATTGCGCAACATGAAAACGCCCCGAAAATAATTAAAACCCGGGCCGACAAATTAGTGCAGAAGAGCAGACTCATGTTCCAAACAGATGTTGACGAGCATATCCAGACAATCCGCGAATTGAGAAACATCGAACAATGATCAAGGCTGCCTTTCTGGATCGGGATGGGATTATTAATGTTGATAAGGGATATGTCTACAAGATAGAAGATTTTCAATTTATTGAAGGTATATTTGATTTATGCCGCTTATTTCAAGACCGTCAGTACAAAATCGTCATTATTT
>JAOZUU010000477.1 GCA_029938515.1 Desulfobacterales bacterium
CTGCTCTGCCATGATGCGCCCTGTTCAACGGGATGCCCGGCAGAGACTCAGCCGGCGGAGTTCATCCGCAAATTACGATTCAGGAATATTACCGGCGCGATTCGGACCATCAAGGAGAATAATATTCTCGGTGGTGCTTGTGGCGTACTTTGTCCAACTTATCGCTTATGCGAAGAAAAGTGCAGCGCCCGGTTTGCCTCGGAGGGGCGACCCGAAGGGGCTGACCGGCCCATTCAAATCGGCGCAATCCAGCGGTTTTTAGTCGAGCACGCCTGGGAGATCGGGTTCAATGTTTTTGATCGTCCCGCGCCGCGCCCGGAAAAAGTGGCTGTGGTGGGATCCGGCCCGGCGGGTTTAAGCTGCGCGGCCGAACTGGCCAAGGCGGGCTTTGCGGTGACCGTTTTCGAAGCCCGTCCCGAACCCGGCGGCGTGTTGCGCTACGGCGTGGTTGCTTATCGATGCGACCTTGATTTTTTGGCCAGCGAGATTAACGATGTCCGGTCCCTGGGGGTGGAAATTCAGTGTAACACACCCATCGACTCTCCGGGCGGCGTCGAAAAGCTGCTCGATGCCGGCTACCGGGCGGTTTTTTTGGGGCCCGGCTTGTGGGACGCGGCGACATTGAATCCGAATCGAACCACTATTGATGGATTATTTTCATCGGTCGATTATCTGTCGGCCCTGCGTGATGGTCGTTTTGATGAAATGGTCAAGCAGGTCGAAGGCAAAACCGTAGCCGTCATCGGCGGCGGATCCGTGGCCATGGACTGTATCGAATCGGCCGTAAAGCTGGGGGCCAAAGACGTTTATCTGATCTACCGGCGATCTTATTCCCAGATGCCGGCGGAACCGGATGAACGCATTGAAACCCAGGAGGCCGGTGTTCATTTCTTGTTGTTAAACCAGCCGGTGGATTATGTGATCGGTGACAACAACCGGGTCAGTGGGCGGATCAGCGGGATAAAACTGGTTCGCACCCGTCTCGGTGCGCCGGATGACTCCGGTCGCCGTCGCCCCGAGAACATTCCGGACAGCGAGTGGGTGCTGGCGGCCGATCTGGTTGTCGAGGCCATCGGCAACCAGGCGCCGGCGGATTTATCCGAATCCTATCCCGGCGTTGAAGTGGATAATCATCGATTAATCAAAGCCGATTCGGAAACCGGTCAAACATCGCTGCCGGGCATTTTTGCCGGCGGTGATATCGTCCGGGGACCGGCTTTGGTGGTCAACGCCGTCCAGGATGGAAAAATAGCCGCCAAGGCCATCATTAAGTATCTGAACAGGAGGAATAACCATGGCTGACCCAGTGGCAAATCAGGTCGATTTATCCGTGGATTTTTGCGGCGTGAAATTTAAAAACCCTTTTTTGCTTTCCTCCTCGCCGGTATCCAACAGCGCCGAGATGGTTGAAAAAGCATTTGAAGCCGGGTGGAGTGGGGTGGTTTTTAAAACGTTAAATTCAGACCGTCTTCCCATTATTCACCCGTCTCCCCGAATGCATTGCGTTCATTATGGCAGTAAAAAAGAGATGGCCGTTCAAAATGTAGAGCAGATCTCCGACCGGCCCCTGAAACACAATCTGATGGAATTTCGTTATTTAAAGAAAAACTATCCGGATTATCCGATCATCGCCAGTATCATGGGATTTTTCGAGGATGAATGGGTTTATCTGGCCCAGGTGGCCGAAGATAATGGCGCGGATATGCTGGAATTGAATTTTTCCTGCCCGCATATGTGCATCGAGGGGGCGGGTCACAAGGTAGGCCAGGCATTTCACCTGCTGGAGCGATTTACCGCGGCGGTGAAAAAAAAGGTTTCCATTCCGGTCATCGCCAAGATGACACCCAATATCACCGATATGAACGAGCCGGCCCTGTATGCCAAAAACGGCGGAGCCGACGCCATTTCGGCCATCAATACCGTCCGGGGAATTTCGGAGGTCGGCCTGGACGACTGGGTGCCCCGGCCCAGTGTTTTCGGCAAAGGGGCCATCAGCGGCACTTCCGGTCCGGCGGTAAAACCCATCGGATTGAACTTCATTTCCAGCATGGCTCAATGTAAGGATTTAGGGCTGCCGCTGTCGGGTATCGGCGGGATCGAAACCTGGATCGACGCATTGGAATATATGCTGCTGGGTGCGTCGACCATCCAGGTGACCACCGGCATCATGCATTACGGTTACCGGATTGTGGCGGACATGATCGAAGGTCTCTCCGATTATATGGTTCAACGGGACATTCACCGGGTCACTGACCTGGTGGGAAAAGCCTTGCCCAACCTGCATGAAACCGATCAGTTTGAGCTGGACCGTCAGGGCATTACCGAGTATGATCTGGATCGGTGTATCGGTTGTGGGCAATGTCTGGTTGTTTGCAATGATGCCGCCGGGCAGGCCCTCGATTGGGATAGTGAAACCCGACGCCCGCATCTGATTGAAGACAAGTGCTTAAGCTGCATGCTCTGTTCTTTCGTCTGTCCGGTGCCCGGTTTGATCTCCTTCAAGGAAATGCCAAGGGACTGGCACCGCCAGGAGACGGCGGTAAAGGATCCAGGCCTTGAGAAGAAGTTAAAATACAAGCCCTTTACCAAGGAGGCCCCCAATGAGTGTATTGCTTAAAAATGGAACTATCGTCAATGCTACGGGCCGCTATACAGCGGATGTATACGCGGAAAAAGACCGGATCAAAACCATCGGCATGGATCTTGATTATGCCGCCGATGAAGTTGTCGATGCCAGGGGAAAATATATTCTGCCCGGGGCAATCGATCCGCACACCCACATCTCCATGCCGTTCATGGGGACCTTTGCTCAGGACGATTACGAAACCGGCACGATCGCCGCGGCCTGCGGCGGGGTCACCTGCGTGGTTGATTTCGACCTGCAGCAAAAAGGAGAGTCGCTGTTAGACGCCCTGGAGCGCAAAAAAGCACTGGCCGACGGCAAGGTCGCCGTGGACTACTCCCTGCACCCGGCGGTGATGGATCCCCGCCCGGAGGTGATCGCAGAGGTTAAGAAGGCCTGCCAGGAATACGGCACCCCGAGTTTCAAAATTTTCATGGTCTACGACTTCCGGGTGGA
>JAOZUU010000478.1 GCA_029938515.1 Desulfobacterales bacterium
CGGATGCCGCGTCAAGGAATTTATACCGGAGATACTGCGATCATCACCCGAGGTTTGTTTCGACGGAGATCTTTCGGGTGACCGCTTTGCACCACTGACCGTCGGTGTGGCCGATGATCGCACCCGGCCGTTTTTAAAGATCCAGGACGGCTGTGATGCATTTTGCACCTATTGCATTGTTCCCCATGCCCGGGGACGCAGCCGGAGCATGCCGTTGGAGACCGTCCTGACAAACCTTATGAAACTCAAGGACGCCGGATATCATGAAGCGGTTCTCACGGGCATCCATCTCGGCGCTTACGGACAGGATTTGTCGCCGCCGGTGGTGTTGAGCGGTCTTCTTGATCGAATTCAGGCGCGGTCCTCACCGGACCGGATCCGGTTGAGTTCCATCGAGCCGCGCGAGCTGACCGATAGTGTCATCCATCGACTCGCTGTAAACGATATCTTTTGCCGACATTTTCATATCCCGCTTCAGAGCGGGGATGATGGCACCCTCAGACGGATGCGGCGACCGTACACATCCGCATTTTTCAAGGATCTTGTTCTGAAAATCATCGACCGGATTCCGGATGCGGCCATCGGGGTGGATACCCTGATCGGGTTTCCCGGCGAAACGGCGCAGGCCTTTGAAAATACCCGGGCGCTGATTGACACCCTGCCGGTGGCCTATCTGCATGTATTTCCTTTTTCAGCCCGTCCGGGCACACCGGCGGCCGAATATCAGGATCAGTTGTCGCCTGATACGATCAAAAATCGCTGCCGGCGGATGCGGGAACTGGGTATGGAAAAAAGAGCCCGTTTTTACCGCCGGCATGTCGGTCGGGCAGTTGAAATCCTGGTGGAGAACAAACGGGACCGAACCACGGGGTGGCTTAAAGGAATGACCTCCAACTACATTAATGTTCTTGTCGATGGTGGAGATGATCTAAAGAATCGGTTGATCCGGGTTCGGATCAACCGGGTGGACGAAGAAAACCGGGTGATGGGATCGGTTATCCGCCCGGTATAAAACCTGCAAAGACACCGACACCGACGCCGACACGTCAGGGCGACCCCATTATTTAAATTGACTATTCAAGTGTTTTTTTTTACTTTAAGCATGATAAAATCGTTTTTCCGTATCCCGGCAGACAAACCACAGCGATGATTTTTTCGATCCTGATATCGAAGGCCGTTTATGTACAAATCGTTTTTCGGATTTCACGAAAGGCCGTTTAAGCTCGTTCCGGACCCTGCGTTTTATTACCTGAGCCCGAGTCACGAAGAGGCCCTGGCTCACCTGGCGTTTGCCATTCGACAGGGAGAAGGCTTTGCTCTCATCATCGGCGAAGTCGGAACAGGAAAGACGACCTTATGCCGGCAGTTTTTAGAAAATCTGGAAGAGAATATCGAGACCGCCTATATTTTTAATCCGACCCTTGAGCCCGTGGATTTGTTAAAATCTGTCAATAGTGAGCTTGGAATCTCTTCGTCCGGGGACCGGCCACGGGAATTGATCAACCGGTTGAATACGTATTTGCTGGAAAAGAAAAGGCAGGGGTGTCGGGTGGTTCTGATCGTTGATGAAGCGCAGAATCTCTCATTTGATGTGCTCGAACAACTCAGATTGCTGTCCAATTTAGAAACGACACGATCCAAGCTGGTTCAGATTGTCCTGGTGGGGCAGCCGGAATTGAATAATTTACTCGGTTCCTATAAATTACGACAGCTCGGGCAGCGGATATCCGTTACCTGCCATCTGGCGCCGTTGACGCGTAACGAAACGCAAAAGTACATCGACTATCGAACCAGTATCGCTTCCGGAAAATCGACGGCGCTTTTCTTGCCAGGCGCCTTGCGTGAGATCTACGCTTTTTCCGGTGGAACTCCCCGTCTGATCAACATTGCCTGTGATCGGGCCCTGCTGACTGCTTTTATTCAAAACCAGCCTCGGATTACCGGAAAAATCGCGCGTGTGGCTGCGAAGGAACTGCGTGGTCCTGATGATAAGCGCCCTTTTAAGGGCCTGTTAGGGTTTCGGTGGCTGTGGGCACTTATTTTCACCAGTCTGCTCATCCTGATCGGTTTCCTGACGGTACCTAAAATGCTGGTGACCCATAACTTGAAAACCCCAACGTCTTTCGAATCGCCTCGGATTTCAATTAAACCGATGAAAGCGCATTCGACTGATAAGATACCGATGCCTCCCTGGCCCCTTAAAAAAGACGGGTCGCGTCCGACCATGCCTCACCCTCAAATATCGACTGAACGGGAGATGCTTCCTGATCCAGTGAGCGGTGATATCACTTTAAATAGGTTGAGCGGCGTCAATCCGACCGAACAAGACTTGACATCCCCACGGCCGGATTCGGGCTCAGGGTCCGCTAAGCCGGAAACCGTTTTGATCGGGTCAGATGGGTTTACGGCCGTCCATGAACTTAAGCGATTACTGGTCGAAATGGACCCTGAACAATCACGTCGGGAGGCCCTGCTTGCCGTGTTAAAATTATGGATACCCGATCCGGAAATCAGGTCCCAACGGAAAAAAGCGGGTGACGATTTAGCTTATTTTCAACAGGTTGCCGGATATAACGGTTTAGAGATTCATCGTACCGGGAACAACGCTTCTCTTGTTACCGGGATGGACTTGCCCGCTATCATGGTATTTGATTTGCAAGATGGTAAAAGGTATATGGCATGTAAAAAATGGCGAGAGGACACGGTGGTTTTAACCGATGGAAATCGTGCCGTGAAGACTTCCGCCGTTCATTTGAAGGATAGTAAATGGTCAGGGGCTTTTATTCCCTGGAAAAATTTTCTTGGACTTATCGGGACGATTCCCCGGGACGCACCCGCCGAAACTGTCCTCACTTTTAAAATGCTGCTCAGGAAAACAGGATTTACAAAGGTGCCCTTGACCACCGAATATGATGAGCTCAGCAGGGGTGCAGTTGAGATAATCCAGTCTCAAGGCGGAATACCAGTTGATGGTGTGGTGGGGCCCGCTACAAAAATTGTCATCTACAACAATTTCAAAGAGTACCGGACACCGCATATCGGGGCTGATCCGAAAGGATTGGGCTAAAC
>JAOZUU010000479.1 GCA_029938515.1 Desulfobacterales bacterium
AAGAACGGACGCAGATTGAACTGGCCCATATGCTGGACATGTTAAACGAGTCGGGCAAAACGGTTATCTGCTCCACCTGTTATCTCCCCGGCGACATTCCGAAATTAAACACCGAACTTCGGTCGAGACTGCAAAGTGGCCTGATCTCCGGTATTGATCCGCCGGATTTTAACACGCGGGTGAGAATCCTGAAAAAGAAAGCCACTGCCCGAAGGACTGGAATACCGAAAGAGGTAATTGAATACCTGGCCACCGAACTGACCGAGGACGTTCGTCAACTGGAAAGCGGCCTGATGGGGGTGATCACCCGATCCTCTCTGATGAGCGAACCGATCGATATGGACCTGGCCAAGAACGTTGTCAAAATTATCGGTCACCGTCGCAAACAGATTACCGTCGACGTCATTAAAAAGCTTGTCGCCATGGAATACAACATCACCATCAAGGAACTGGGTTCCAAGTCCCGCCAGCAGCGTATTGTCAAGCCACGCCAGATAGCCATGTACCTTTCACGGGTTCATACGGATTCACCCTTACAGGCCATCGGCCGGAGCTTTAACCGTTATCATGCCACCGTATTGCATGCGGTCGGTACCATAGAAAGGGCAATCAAAAAGGAGCATGACATTAAGAGACAGGTGGAAATTCTCAATAAGAAGATAGGGTCGGGAGCATTTTAATCGGTACCAGAGGGAACGCCAGTAAATTTTAAATAAGCAGCAAACGCCATCGGATCGGGAATTCGATGGCGTTTTTAATTACACGGATCGTTGAGCGATTTTTTCGGAATCGATCCGGAACAATAAAATTATTGTACGATGGGCGGCGACAGCTCATCCGATGTCAGTTCTTCCAGCAATTCCATCCGTGCGATTTTTTCCCGGGCAACCACGCACCGGAGTCGAAGCGCGCAACGTTTTCTGCAAAGCGAGTTGAACTTGTCAAAATTACCAAAACATCCCCAGTCTGAATCCATGACTAGATCAAATAACGTGATGGTTTTCATTCATTCTCCGTATAGTCAATAACTTTAGCATATCTTTATGGACCCTGGCGTTCGTGGCCAGGATCTGTTTTTTCTCTGGTCGAAAAATCCGTCCTGTAAAATCAGTCACTTTTCCACCGGCTTCGGAAACGATCAGTGCCCCGGCGGCCGTATCCCATGGCTTCAGGTTTTGTTCCCAGAAGCTGTCGAAGCGGCCGCAGGCCACATAGCACAAATCAAGGGCCGCCGATCCGAGTCGCCGGATCCCCTGGGTTGCTTTCAGGCAGGTCGTGAACCGGACCATTAAATCTTCGAAAATATCGGCGGTATCGTAAGGAAAACCGGTGACCAGCAACGTGTCGATCATCCGATCGATACTGGAAACCCGGATCGGTTTTCCATTTAAACGGGCACCCTGGCCACGAGTGGCCGTAAAAAATTCGCCACTGGCCGGGTTGAGTACCATGCCCATGATTGTTTCACCTTTTACGGTAAAAGCAATGGAGATGGCATAAATCGGCAATCGGTGGGCAAAGTTAGTGGTCCCGTCCAGGGGATCGATAATCCACTGATGGTCCTTTGTTCCGTCTGAATAACCACTTTCCTCGGCCAGAATCGAATGACCGGGAAAGACCTTGCGAATGGATGCGATGATTTCCCGTTCCGATTCAAGGTCCGCCTCCGTCACCAGATCGATGATCCCTTTTTTTCTGACACTGCTGATGTTACCGAAATATTTATTAAGGATTTCACCCCCCCCGTAAGCGGCGGCGGTCCCCACACGGTTGATTTGGTCCAGATCCATTGGCATCGGTATCTACAATAAAGACTGATTGAATGTCAAATGATATTGCCTGCACGGCCGTATAAATGTTATAAGGTGCCGTGTTCAGGGGTGTATTATTTATCAATGTTGGTAAAACCTTTCTTGACCTTGGTTTGCCAGTTTTAAAAAAGGGGTGGATCAGGTTCTCCATTTTCGCAAAGAATGTATGAATAAAAAGGGACAAGGTATGACAATGGATGTGCAGACCACCGAGTTGGACGGCGTAATGATTATTAAACCGGATGTTTTTGGAGACCAACGGGGGTTCTTCATGGAAACGTACCAGGGTGAACGGTACCGCCATGCCGGGATTTCTCCTCCTTTTGTGCAGGACAACCTCTCTTTTTCGGTGAAAAATACCCTTCGAGGGCTGCACTACCAGATCTCCCGACCCCAGGCCAAGCTGGTTCAGGTGATTACCGGAGAGATATTTGATGTGGTTGTGGACATCCGTGCCGGATCATCGACCTTCGGCCGGTGGATCGGCGTCCGTCTATCCGAGGCAAACAGACATCAGCTTTTTATCCCCGCCGGGCTTGCGCATGGATTTTGCGTTTTGAGCGACACGGCGCATTTCATGTATAAATGTTCGGATTATTATAATCCCCATGATGAAGGCGGCATCCTGTGGTCCGATCCAACCATCGGAATCGATTGGCCGGTATCGGCGCCGATCATTTCCGACAAGGATGCCCGCTTTTTCCCCCTGGCCGACATTCCCCCTGAGCGGCTCCCGGACAGAGGCCTTTGAATTCGATATTTCCTGTTATTCTTCCGTCAATGGGGCCTGTTCCTGGCTAAAGTAGCCGGGCCGCCTCCTTGAACGTCTGGGTGATCCGATCGGTTAGACGCGCCGCTTCTTCGAGCCTTTCGGCAATGCCGGCCAGTTTTTCTTCACCGGCCCGGTCCGCCCACTCCCGGTAATTGGATGCATGATCATCATTGTGTTGAATCCAATGCGCCAGTAATTTATCCATTTTGTCTTTAAAGGGCAGGGAATGTTCGGTTTGATGCGAATGGTTATGATGGTGATGTCCGTTTTCGTGATGGTGAGTCATCTATTGCCTCCTTTGTAATAAATATTTTCTCATAAATTCAGTATCCAGTGACCCGCATCCAGTATCGCTGCAATTATACGCCAACGCCGTAGATGGGACTTTTTACGCCGCCATCAAATTTTAAATATTAATCTATGTAGACAGCTATTGTTATTATCATATGATCCAAAAGTCGAGAAAACAAGACAAGGCCTTTTTT
>JAOZUU010000480.1 GCA_029938515.1 Desulfobacterales bacterium
CAAGGGAGCGGAAACGAACCGTGGATTATGATCCCCGCGGCAGACCCTGGTATCACCAAGCGGAAAAAGCAGGAAGAGATTCCTGGTCGAATGTCTATCTTTTTGCGTCTACGAAAGAACCGGGCCTGACGCATGCCTACCCATTGATGGATCAGAACGGAAAATTGGTGGCGATTTTCGGCATGGATATCGCACTGTCAAACCTCGCCGAATTTGTCGATTCTCAGAAGGTGAAAAAAAGCGGTATCCTTATAATCATTAATGCAAAGGGAGAGGCGGTTACGGGATGGTCTCCCCGGGAATGGCATTCAAAAGCAGCAGATCCCCCCCGTCTTCCCATGGTAAACGAACTGCAGTATCCCTGGGTGGCGGATGCGTATAATAAGCACATGCAGACCGGGGATAATGTTCTGTTATCCGAAACGGCCGGCATCGAGTATGTCGGCATATTTGTGGATTTTCCGGATTCATTTTCCAGGCCCTGGAAGATTGCGGCCGTACTGCCGAAAGAGGACGTGACCGGTGAGGCGACCCGGGCGCTTTACCGGGCACTGCTCATTGCAGCAGCGATTACGCTGATCAGTTTGCTTATTATTTACATCGCATCCGGAATGATCAGCCGGCCGGTAAAAAATCTGGCCAATGAAGCTGCCCTGATAAAAGATCTTCAACTCGAAAAAGTAACCGGTGTTCAATCGGTTTTTTCTGAAACCCACCAACTGAACGATGCATTCATTGCCATGAAAAACGGTCTGGCTTCATTTTTGCGCTATGTACCGGCCAATCTGGTTCACCAGTTGATCGCCACCGGAAAAGAGGCCAGGCTTGGCGGGGAAAACGCCCGGCTGGCGATCATGTTCACTGACATAGTTGGATTTACAACGATTTCGGAGATGTTGTCCGCCGAAGAATTGATGTTGCAACTGTCCGAATATCTGGACCGCTTAACCCGGATTATTCAAAAAGAACAGGGTACGGTCGACAAATATATCGGTGATTCGATCATGGCATTCTGGGGGGCACCGGAAAAGCTGGAAGATGTGTCTTTCCATGCCTGTCGCGCCGCCATTTTGTGCCAGAGGGAATTGTCGAGATTGAACGACAGATGGCGAATGAAAGCTAAACCGGAAATGCCGACCTGTATCGGTATCCATGTGGGGGATACCATTGTCGGCAATGTGGGGTCCCAGGAAAGAATGAATTACAGCATTTTCGGTGATAACGTCAATCTGGCCTCAAGACTGGAAGGAATCAACCGTTTCTATGGAACCGGGGTGATTATCAGCCATGAAGTGTACAAAGAGACTGGTGAACGATTCGTCTGCAGACCCCTGGACATTGTGGCTGTCAAAGGTAAAAAGATAAGCATTCAGATTTATGAGCTGATTGCGGAAAAAACCGAGGCCATATCCGGCGAAATACTGTCCTTCCATGAGTTCTTCGGACAGGGATTTTCCGCTTACCTGGACAGGGACTGGGAAAGGGCGCTGAAGATTTTTAAAGAGCTGGAAAAAAGGAACCCTGAAGACGCGCCGGTACAGCTCTATTTGAAACGCTGCCGGCATTTCCGTGACCACCCGGATACGCTTCCGGAAGACTGGGATGGGGTTGTCAGTTTTACTGAAAAATAATAATTTTGCCACAGACCCACACAGACAAACACAGACAAACACAGACGAATTTATTAAAACATTGAAAACCTGGTCCTCTGGGCCAGGATTTTTTACTTGCAAAAGCCCGCGTGTGTCCGTGTGGGGCCTGCCGCGGCGAAGCTTCAGCGAAGACGGGTCTGTGGCTAATTATAAATTTCTTCGAATATATTGTCGTTACCGTGGAAGGCAAATTAAGGATATTGTATCTCGGATTGTTTTCTGGTAAATATAATAGGATTGAGACTGATATAACGATTCAATCCATTTGTATTGAATTCCATTAACACCCCTCTGGGGTGAAACCAAAGTCTGGTTCTCAGGGTGAGGATCCTTTACTCGGGAGGTAAACATGAACGAAACTTTTGCTAAGCTGAGCGAACTTAACAATATAGCCCTAAATTACGGAAAAGAGCTGGTATTGGCACTGGCGCTTCTCGTCTTTGGCCTTATCGCGGCAGGATATCTCAAAAAATATTCCCATATTCTGCTCTCAAAGATTATACCCAAACCATCTCTCGTTGCGACCATCACGAGCGTTTTGTATGTCCTGTTTATCCTTTTTCTGGTTGTCGCCGTACTTAAATTAGCCGGTATTGATCCCCTCGTGATCCGACGTATGCTATTGATGGTGACACTATCGGTGATTGCCCTTATCGTACTTTTTCGGCCTTATATCCCCACCCTGCCGTTTAAGGTGGGTAATATCATCAAGACCAGTGATTTTCTGGGAAAGGTGGAGGCCACGACTTTCCTGAATACCCGTATTAAAACCTTTGACGGTAAGACCGTATTTATCCCGAACAGCAAAATCCTCAACGATTATGTCATCAACTACCATTTTACCCCTCACAGACGGGTGGCGATAGAAGTCGGGGTCAAATACGACCAGGACATCATGAAAGCCAAGCAGATATTGGAAACGTTGTTTATCGAAGACCCCCGGATACTGCCGACCCCAAGACCGGCCGTCAATATTAAAGGTTGGGAACAAGGCGCAGTGATACTCTGGGCACGTGGCTGGGCGGACAACGCCAAAGCCTTTATGACCAAGTGTGAACTGAAGGAGAAGGTCACGCTCCGTTTTCAAAACGAGGGAATCATCATGGCCTTTACCCGGCGGGATTTGCATCTTTTTCATCAAAATCCCCTTCCCGATTTTGAGAAGGAGGAAGATTTAACTTAAGGGTTCGCCGAGAAAGAATTTCGGTCAAACTGGTAATCTGAGTAATCGAGAGGTTGTGTTTTTTTGTATATTAATAAAATGGAATCTTATCGATAAAGTCCTTATGATCTTCCTTCCATCTTGACCCAAACGTCCGATCACAGAAGCCGGATAACCGGTCATACCAGCGCCACCATGGGTGCTTGCCCTGCTCCCTGGCCTCCAGGATATCCGTTAAAAAAATCGTGATGT
>JAOZUU010000481.1 GCA_029938515.1 Desulfobacterales bacterium
GGAGATTTCCGACTTTTTACGAATTCTTCAAATAATAATCTTTGCGATCTTGGCGGTTAAATTCGGTTGGTCAACTGGATACATACGTCACCGTATTTACGAATTAGAGTACTAAGACCAACGGACCAATAAGGAGATTTTGAACGGAATGCAATCCACAGACTCGCTTCGTATGATGGTGATGGCCTCTCTTTTCGCTGCGTTAATCGCGGCGGGTGCTTTTCTGGCCATACCCGTCGGTCCGGTGCCGATCTACCTGGCCAACTTTTTTGTGATGCTTGCCGGGTTGGTACTCGGTCCCCGATGGGGTTCGGCTGCCGTGGGTGCTTACCTGCTGGCCGGCACCCTGGGGTTACCCGTATTTGCCGGCGGAACCGGCGGCATCGGCCGTTTTTTTGGCCCCACGGGCGGGTATCTGTTCGCCTATTTACCTGCGGTTTTTCTGGCCGGGATGATATCGAAAAGAACAAAACCATCCCCTGCCTGGGATGTCATGGCGATGCTGGTCGCCGTCACGGTCATCTATGGCATGGGTGTTCCCTGGCTGAAAACGATAACAGGCATGACCTGGGGGAAATCCCTGTCCGTTGGTATGGTGCCGTTTCTCATCGGCGATGGGATAAAAATTGCCGCGGCGATCCCCGTGGTACGGATGGTGCGGCCGCTGATTTGTTCGTCTGATAAGGCGCAAATGGTGATGTCTCCCCATCCAAATGTAACTGTTTCTCATGACCATCATTGAAGTCATCGATTTGAGTCATCGCTTTGTCGATGGAACCCAGGCCCTGGCGGGGATCAATATATCCATCCAGCGGGGAGAATTCGTCGTCGTGGCCGGCCCCAACGGATCGGGGAAAACCACTTTTTTCAGGCACCTGAACGGCTTGCTTCATCCCGGAAAAGGGTCGGTGACCATTGCGGGTGTGCCTGTCCATAAAGATCCGGTGTTGGCCCGTCAACGGGTGGGGATGGTCTTTCAGGATGCCGATATGCAGATCGTGGGAGAAACGGTTTATGACGATGTGGTCTTCGGTCCGGAAAACCTCGGACTCGACCGGGGCGAAATCGAACGCCGGGCGGATCGTGCCCTGGCTGCGGTGGGCCTTTCCGACCTGAGAGACCGGCGTCCCCATTTGCTTTCCCAGGGTGAAAAACGCCGACTGGCAGTGGCCGGTGTGCTGGCCATGCAGCCTGAAGTGATCCTCTTCGATGAACCCTTTTCCAATCTCGACGATAGCGGTGTGTGCCAGGTGCTCGAACAGATGCTTAGCCTGCATGAAAATAATCACACCCTGCTCATCGCAACCCATGATCTGGAAAAGGTGATTTACCATGCCGGCCGGCTGATTCTCATCGATGCCGGACGGATCGTTCAGGACGGTCCGCCGGCGGATGTCCTCCCGGAAGTGGAAAACCATGGGGTGCGGATGCCCTGCGCCTTGCGTATGGGGAAAGAGGTGCCGTCATGGCTGACGGTTCCGTAAAAAGCCCAATATCTGCGTTGCACTTCATTTCGTGTTTGCTGCGGCGTACATAAGTACGCCTCACAAAACGAAATTCGTGCGCCTTGATCTTGAGCTTTTTACGAAATCGTCTGGAATACGACTTATTGTGGTCCTGTTATGGCTGATTCATCAGTGTTGCATTTTCAACCGGGAAAATCGGTGCTCCATCAGTTTGATCCGCGTCTGAAGACCCTGTCTTTATTGATCGTCAGCCCATCGATCATGATTGCCTGGCCCGTCGGATTAATGATCTTGTCGCTGGCATTGGCGGCGGCGGCGTCACGCACCGGTTTGAATTGGCAAGCGGTCGCCCGTGAACTCCGTTATTTCGGCCTTTTGCTTATGGCCGTGTTTCTCTCACGGGCCGTTTTTACGCCGGGCAGGGTGATGATCGGAGCGGGCCCGATCCATTTAACCGATGCGGGAATATTCTCAGGTTTTTTATTTTGCTGGCGATTGATTCTTGTGGCGGTGGCGGGATTGATTTATGCCGCCACCACCCGGCCGAAAGAGATCCGGGTGGCCGTGGAATGGCTTCTGGCACCCATACCGGGTATACCGGAAAAACGATTGGGAGTGATGATCGGTTTAATTGTCCGGTTTATTCCGATGGTTCTCGATCAGGCCCGGGAGACGATTGCCGTCCAGAAAGCCCGTTGCGTGGAATGTCGTAAAAATCCCTATTACCGTTTAACCCGTTTTGCCATGCCCGTACTTCGTAAAACCATTCAACTTGCCGATCGTCTCGTAATGGCCATGACGGCCCGTTGTTATAATGAAGCCGGAACACTGCCTGCCATGCGAATCCGACCGACTGATTGGGTGGCCTTCGGGGTGGTGTTGGGTGTATGTATGATCCTGATCGGTTCAAAAGTTTTTACTTGAATCTTTTCATCCGCCGTCAACATTTGACACCCCCTGATCTGCATAGTAGATATCCATCATTATTATAGAGGGTCCAAGGGGCCAGGGATTCGAGGGTTCCCCGATGGCGGGATCTTCGTTTCACTACGACAAGTGAAATGCTAAAAGCGCTGATTAAGTCTTTAGAAAACAAACCCTTTAATCCTTGACTCCTTGACCCCTTGGCCCCTCTTCTCCAACTAAATTGGAGAAGAACCAAAAAGATTGATACCACAGCCATAGTGGAGATTTCTCATTGAAAGTGATCATTGTCGGCGCGGGTGAGGTGGGTTTTCAAGTGGCCAGCCGGTTTGCCCAGGAAAACAAGGATGTCGTGGTTATCGATAAAGATCCGGAAGCCATCCGCAGGGTGTCGGACGGTATCGATGCCCAGGTCATACATGGATCCGGCGCCAGTCCGGTGTTGCTTGAAGAAGCCGGAATCAAGGAAGCTGAAATCCTGCTGGCGGTCGCTAACAGTGATGAAGTCAACCTGGTGGCTTGCATGGCGGCGGATATCATTTCACCGGCGACCCGGAAACTGGCGCGCATCCGTGATGCGGATTTTGATGATTACCATGATGTGCTGAAAAAAGAAGCACCCCACATCGACACGGTGATCAACCCCGAAATCGAAGTGGTAAAATCCATCGAACG
>JAOZUU010000482.1 GCA_029938515.1 Desulfobacterales bacterium
AACCGAATCAGCATCCATATCCTCATTAACATATGAACGCAATCGATTCTTTCCATTACCCCGGTGATCCCTTCAGCGGCACCACCTTCCCCACGTTCAAAGTGTAGACACCCCAGTCCTGTTCCACTCTTCCCGTCAGAAGATACGGTCGCCCGTTGTCAATCATGTGACAATACCGATGGTAGGTCTCGGGGAAAAAAGTCGTTTCCACGAGGCCGGTTTCGTCTTCGAATGTGAGAAATTCCATGGGGTCGCCGTGCTTGGTGCGGACCTGTTTGCCGGTGATCAGCCATCCGGCCAGCATCACCTGTCGATGCAGATAGCGAGAAAGGCGGGTGGCCTTGACTATCCGGCACCCGGTCAGATTCGATTGGTACAGGGTTATGGGATGACGATCGCACAAAAAACCGAGGACGGCAAATTCCCGCCAAAGCCGATCAACTTCCGTTTCCGGTGGCAATAACGGCGCCGGCGGCAAGGGGTCGCGACCAAACAACGAAAGCGATCGCTTTTCTTTAGCGCGCGCCTTTTTCCACCGGGCCAGGTCCCAGAGCAGCATGGCCCGGGAGCCGCCGGAGCGTAAACGATCCAAGGCGCCGGCGTGAATCAATGCCCTTCCCTCCGCTTCATCCGGCCGGACCCGGTGAAAAAAATCATCAATATGCGCAAAGGGCCGCCGGTGTTGTTCATCCACGATGCGCGTCATGATTCGCATGGATAGATCCTTGATACTCATCAACCCCACCTGCAGGATATCGCCCTTCCCCGTCCATCGGATCCGACTGGAACCCACATCTGGCGGCTGAATTGTCAGGCCCAGGCGGCGGGCTTCGGACACATAGGCAAAGGTGCTGTAATAACCGCCCTGGTTGCTGATCACCGCCGCCATGAATTCGGCCGGGTGATGGACCCTCATGTAGGCCGCCTGAAAGGAGACCCGGGCATAGGATGCACTGTGGGGCTTGCAAAAGGAATACCCGTCAAAGCTCATCATCATGGCCCAGACCGCCTTGATGGTGTCCGTATCCACGCCGTGCCGACGCGCCCCCCGCTGAAACCGATCGTAGTAGTCGCGCAGCTGGCGCACTTTGTCTTTTTTAGACATGATTTTCCGCAATCCATCGGCCTCGATATGGGAAAATCCGGCCACGGCCACGGCCGCCCGGGAAACGTCCTCCTGGTAAACCATGATGCCGAAGGTTTCGTCGAGTACATCAGTCAAACTGGGGTGAATCGGCTTCCATTCCCCCCCATGGAGCCGCCGGACGTACTCCCGGATAAAATCATTGGCCGCCGGCCGGATAATACTGCTGTGAATCACCAGGTGTTCAAAATCACCCACGCCCGCCTTTTGCTGGAGCTGTCGCATGGCCGGGCTTTCGATGTAAAAACACCCCATGGTCCGACCCTGGGCCACGGCCTCCTGGGTGGAAAAATCGTCTTCCGGTTCCCAGGTGGTTTCATCAAAGGGTACGCCGTTTTGGTGGACATTTTTCACGGCGTCCCGGATCACCCCCAGGCTGCGATTGCCCAAAAGATCGATCTTCACCAGTCCGGCCGCTTCGGTGGCGTCCTTTTCCCACTGGATAATCGGCACTCCCTTGGCGGCCCGTTCCACGGGAACATACCGGTCGATGGGCTCGGGCGTGATCACCACGCCGCCCGAATGCACCGATAAATACCTTGGGGTATTGATGATTTGCTGGGCCATCGCCATGATCTCCGGCCAGGGCGGGGCAAAGGCCACCTGCCTCATTTCAGGCAGTTTTTTCAGAGCGTCGAGCAAATCCGTATCGGTCCGTTCCCGTCGCCAGAACCAGGGCATCCGTTTGGAGACCCGGCCGATCTCGGCATCTGTCAACCCGAACACTTTAGCCACCTCCCGCACGGCCATCCGGGGTTTAAAACAGACATGATTGGAGACCATGGCGACGTGCCCCCGGTAGTTTTCCAAAACCGCCGCCTGAACGTCATCGCGCTCGTCCCAGGCAAAATCAACATCGATATCCGGCGGGTCCGAACGGCCCGGGTTCAAAAATCGCTCGAAGTAAAGGTTGTGCTTCAAGGGACACACATTGGTGATCCCCAGGCAGTAGGCCACCAGGGACGCGGCCCCCGATCCGCGGCCGCAGATGCGCGGGCTTTTTTGAATAATATCCCGGACGATAAGAAAATAAGCGCTAAACCCCATGTCGGCGATAATCTCCAGTTCATGCGCCAGCCGCTCCACCACCGGTTCGGACAGTTCGGTTCCATAACGCTGCCGGGCACCCGCATAGGCCGCCGTTCGCAGATGATCGGCGGCATCCCGACCATCCGGATGCCGCCAGGGGGGCATCACCAGTCCGAATTCCGGACCGGTAAACTCGAGTCGCTCGGCAATCTCCTCGGTGGCATGTAGCGCCGCGGGGCATGGCGCAAACCGCCGCGCGTATGTATCCGATCCGGCCAGCCAGGCATCAGCCGGCGCCATATCGGTTGGCTTCAGGCAAGACAGGGATGTGTTCTGATCAATGGCCCGTAACATCCGGTGCACGGCGATCTCTCCCGGTTCGAGAAAAAAACTGCCCGGCACGGCCGCCAACGGCACACCTAAATCGGTCGCCATCCGGCGCAAGCGGTGACCCGGCGGCAGGGGCCGACGGGGCATGGCGGCGGCGACTCTCACCCCGGCGGTATGCCACGCGGCAAGCAAATCGGGACTTCCGGTGAGTACGGTCAGACCTTGAGACAGGCGAGGAACGCTCGTTTTCAGATCAAAGGTATCATCCAAATGCCGGCAGGTCAGCAGTCGGCAAAGATTCGCGTAGCCGGCATCGTTTTCCACCAGGCAAACGGCCCGATGTCGAGTCTCGCGGTCGGTCACCTCGGCCCCCACGATGGGACGAATCCCCGTCCGACGGCAGGCCGTCAAAAACGGCCACAGGCCATACAAGTTGTCCGTATCGGTCAGGGCCAGGCGTTCGTAGCCCAACGCGGCCGCGTGCCGGCACAGCCGTTTAACCGAGGCGGTGCCCCACATGAGGGAGTAATGCGATCTGACGGTTAGAGGAATCATGGTTTT
>JAOZUU010000483.1 GCA_029938515.1 Desulfobacterales bacterium
CGGGGTTGTTTCGGCTGAAAAAGGAGATCGAAAAAGAATGCGATCAACAGGTTCCTTCCACATGCCGCCAAACGGTACGATTTCTCCTTACCGCGGAAATCAGCAATATTTATAAAAAGAAAGGGAAAACCCGAAAAAATCATAATCTGATTCTGGCGCCGGATTTAAGTATGGTTGAAAAGTTTAACGCCACCCTGGACCGGATCGGAAATATTAAATCAGACGGCCGGCCGATTCTTGGGCTGGATGCCCGGAATTTATTGGAGATGTTGCTGGACGTCTCGGAGCGGGCCATGTTTATCCCCGCCCACATCTGGACGCCCTGGTTTTCACTGCTGGGGTCAAAATCCGGATTTGATACGGTGGAAGAATGTTTTGAGGATCTCTCCAAATATATTTTCGCGGTGGAAACGGGACTATCGTCTGATCCGGCCATGAACTGGCGGGTGTCCGATCTGGACAGAATGACCCTGATTTCCAATTCAGATGCACACTCTCCGATGAAACTCGGGCGTGAGGCCAATCTGTTCAACACGGATTTGTCTTATGATGCCATCCGCGGGGCGTTAATGACGGGAGATCCGGAAATGTTTAAGGGGACCCTGGAATTTTTCCCTGAGGAAGGAAAGTATCATCTGGACGGGCATAGAAAATGCGGTGTCCGGTTCACGCCCGAGCAAACCATTCAAAACAAGGGAATTTGTCCGGTCTGTGGCAAACCGATGACGATCGGCGTTCTTTACCGGGTTGAAGCGCTGGCCGATAAGGAGGAAGGCCGACGTTCACCCAACGCCCATCCATATCAGCGGGTGGTTCCGCTGGTCGACATCCTCTCCCAGGTATTGGGCGTCGGCAGCAATTCGAAAAAAGTTCAGTCGGCGTATCAGGCGACGGTCTCCGCGTTAGGCGATGAGCTTTCAATTCTCATCCGTAATCCCATCGAGACGATCGAGGAAAAAACGAACATCCCTTTGCTGGGTGAGGCGATTCGTCGAATGCGGGCCGGCCACGTTGAGATGAAGGGCGGATATGATGGTGAATTCGGAACAATTCGTATCTTCGGGGAGAACGAAAAGGCGCGGTTAATGGGTCAGAAGTCGCTCTTTGCGGATGAAATAGATGTTAAAAAACCGATCCAAAAGAAAAAATCTTCAAATCCGTCGGCGAAAGGTTTGATAAAAAAGACGAAAATCCCGAGATCCGGATCGGCAGAAGGGGATCGGTTGAAGAACACCCAACCAAAGACCATCATTTGGGCGGATATTAATCCGTTCCTTAACCCTGCCCAGCGCCAGGTGGTTGAGCATGGGGATTTACCGCTTATCATTGCAGCCGGGCCCGGTACCGGCAAGACGATGACTATCACCGGCCGCATGGCCCATCTGATAAAGAAGAAAAAGGTGTCGCCCCGCCAGATACTGGCCGTGACGTTTACCAACAAAGCGGCTGAAGAGATGCATACCCGCCTGAAAAGGCAGTTGCCGCAATTAAAAAAACTTCCAATGGTGACAACTTTTCACGCCTTCTGTCTTGACCTGTTACGAAAAAGACATCCGGAAAATCCGCCTATCGTCATTGATGAAACCGACCGGGATGACTTGCTGGCCGACGCCGTATACCTGTTTAATAAACAGGCAAACAAAAATGACTATCCTATCGCCCTAAAACCCGGAACCATCGGGCAGATGATCATGACGGCCAAACAAAAGATACAGACGGTGGAAGAGATCGACACCGGCCGGGGGGAAAGGGTTGACCGGCAGGTAAGGGCGGTATCGGCAGTATATCATAACCTGTTGGCCGTGCTGGGGGTATGCGATTACGAGGACCTGATTTTCAAGGTGGTAAAACACCTGGAAAGCGAAAACCGGGATGGTCGTTTCAGGCGCCCCCTGTTTCGGTATGTTTTTATCGATGAATATCAGGATATCAACGAAGGGCAGTACCGATTTATTCGGGCCGTTGTTCCCGAAGGCGGGGCCGGACTATGCGTCATCGGCGATCCGGATCAGTCCATTTACGGATTCAGAGGATCGGATGTTCGGTTTTTTCAACAGTTTTTAAAGGATTTTCCCCAAGCGAAAAGAATTGATCTTAATCAAAATTACCGATCGGTGGAAACCATCCTGAAGGCTTCGTTTCAGGTGATTCGCTCAGCCAATCCGACAACAACCCGGAACGAGCAACCTCTTTTTTCAGGGATCAAGGGCGTTCAAACGATTGATGTTTGTGAATGTGCCACCGAACGGGCGGAAGCGGCGACCATCGGCCGGAGAATCGTTGCAATGATCGGGGGCCGTGGATATCATGATGTTGATTTAGGCCGGGCGGGGGAGGGTCTTGAAACGGGTGAAAGAGGGTTTGGCGATATCGCTATTCTGTATCGAACCGGCCGACAGGGGAATATTCTTGCTGATGTTTTTCAGAAAATGGGGGTTCCCTGTCAAATGGTTCAACGCCGCCGCCGGTATCCCTATCGAAAGGTGCGTCAACTGATATCATTGTTGGCTATTTTGGAAGGGACGTCTTTATACGGCAACCTTGAAACCGTCCGGGAGGTGTTCAGGGAAAGCCCGACTCGAAAAACAATAAAGATTTTCAGACAATGGGGGCTTGAAAGCAATCTATGCTTGAATAAAGCGCTTCAAAAGGCCCGATTGACATCGATCGACAACGTCACCCGATCCCAGCAACGGCGCCTGGAGGGGATGATCCGACAAATCAGAAAACTGCAAACCGAAATCTGCCCCCTGGATGTGGCCGACAAAGTGGCGACCCTGTCCGATCGGCTTGATGTTCGCTCTGCCAATGAAAAAGAACCGGGGACAGTGGCGGTGGTTAACCAGATGCTGGCCCGGGCTGGGGAATACGATCATCGAACCATTGATTTTCTTTCATCATTGGCGTTGCAATCCGATACGGACACATATATGCAAAACGCCCAGAACGTGGCCCTGATGACCATGCATTCCGCCAAAGGCCTGGAATTTCCGGTTGTCTTCATTGCCGGTTGCGAAGACGGCCTGATCCCTTTTCACCGTGCGGATGGAGAAATCAGTGA
>JAOZUU010000484.1 GCA_029938515.1 Desulfobacterales bacterium
GCCAGAATTTTACGTTCGAAGAAATGGTGGACCACCTCAAATCCAAACAGATCGCTATGTTCAAACTGCCCGAGCGGTTGGAAATGGTTTCTGAATTTCCAGCAGTCGGAGATTCGGGAAAGGTCAATAAGGAAACGCTGAAAAAGGATATCAAGGAAAAAATCGAAAAGGGAGAATAAAAGGCCATGGGCTTAGGGAGTTGAAAAGAATGAACGCCCAACATCGAACGTTGAATGTAAAAAGATGAAGAAACGTAAATAGTCATTGAAAGTTCGGTGTTGCATGTTTGTTTTTTTCATTCGACGTTGGACGTTCGATGTTGGATGTTGGACGTTCATCTTTCAAAACAGCCTCATATAGTACAAATAAAACCTGTTGAGCCCGCCCCTTGGATGCTGAACTTAAAACTTATGAAAACCATTCTCATCATCTCTACTCTGGACACGAAGGGTGAAGAAACGTTCTATTTACAGGACAAAATCGCTTCACTCGGACTCGGCACCCTGATGATGGACCTGTCCATGCGCGGCGGCAGGGATTCGCCAGCCGAAATCACACCCGCCATGGTGGCGGAAGCCGGCGGCAGCACCCTGGAAAAGATCGCCGAATCCAGGGAGCGGTCTAAGATCACAGGGATCACCATCGCCGGTGCAGCGGAGCTGGCAAAACGGTATTTCGCGGAAGGGAAAATCGACGGGGTGATCGCCATTGGCGGCTCCACCGGCACTCTGATGGCCACTGACGTCATGCGATCGCTTCCATTCGGTGTCGCCAAATTGGCGATATCTTCCACGGCGGCCCTGCCCGGCCTGTCCACACGTTATATCGGCACCGGCGACATTATGCTGTTTCATTCCGTCATCGAAATATCCGGCGTATCGAATCTGCTGAAAAATGTGATCGATCGGGCCGCTCAGGCCATGGCGGGTATGGTTACAAATGATGTATCCCCCCCCGTGACTGAGAAAAGCAATGCCATTGCCATGACAATGCTGGGTCCATGCGAGAAATGCGCCCATTCGGTTCGAAGCATACTTGAAACAGCCGGATCCCAGGTGACGGGATTCTCGGCCGCCGGAATTTCCGACCGGGCCATGGAAGAAATGATCGCCCGTGGTTTTTTTCAGGGTGTCATCGACCTGGCACCGGGTGGTGTCGGCGAACATCTGTTCGGCTATATGCGGGATGCCGGGCCCACGCGCATGGAGGCAGCCGGCAAGGCCGGTATTCCCCAGGTCATTTCCACCTGCAGCGTCAACCATATGACGCCGGCCAAATCCAGGTACAAACCGGATTTTAAAACCCGCCCAAAATACGACCTGGACAAATTCCGCACCTGGATCCGCATGGCACCGGATGAATTGGAACAGGTAGCCGATGCTTTCGCGCAGAAACTCAACTCGTCTAAAGGTCCCGTGATCGTGGTCATTCCGTTGAAGGGGTGGTCGGGCGTTGACATCCCCGGCAATCCAACCTACGATCCGATCGGGGATGCGACCTTTACCAGCCGATTGAAAGAAAAACTCATCACCGGCATTGAAGTAAGGGAAATCGATGCCAACATGGAAGAAAACGCCTTTGCCCGGGCGATTATCGGTGCCGCCAGAGAGGTGTTCCTGAATCCATGAGTCACCTGCTGGTGTCGTCCCTCCAGGCGGGATTATTCACCGCCCAATGCCATTAACTCAGGGCAAAACGCGACCCATTCCCCCTTTGAAGGGGGATGTTATTTTATGCCTTACCCCCACCTGCCCTCCCTCAAAGAGGGCATTTGAAATGTATTTACTTATAATCCTAACTGTTACAGTAAAATACAATTGATTCCCGTCACGGATTCAGGATAAAACGATGACGCCACAACTGGAAAAAACGCTTGCCGCCAAAGCCAGACCGATCCTTGAAAAAGGCCGCAAGGGCGACTGGGAGCATACGCTGCGGACTATCGAATATGGGCGGAAACTGCTCAGTACCGAAAAGGGTGAGGAGGATATCGTTATCCCGGCGCTATATCTGCACGACACCGGCTGGAGTGCCATCGACTACCAGGATTTCATCAAAGCTTCTCCGGCCAAGAAGAAAGAAACACGCAGCCTGCAACTGCACATGAAACAAAGCGCTCGAATCGCTGACGAAGTGCTGCAGGAACTGGCCTTTGCCCGGGACCAACGAATAAGAATTGTTTCCATTATCGCCGTTCATGATGATCCGGAAAAAATTTTCGCGTTAAACGACATGTCGGCCACTCTGGTAATGGAAGCCGACCGCCTCGATCGCTACGGAAAAAGAAGTGCCAAGCGTTACGAGGACATGTTCGGTCCCGATTATTTCAAGGAAGCGGCCTGGAAAGAAGGTGTCACCATGCGACGGGACGGGCTCGATGAGTGGTTTAAAACAAAAACCGGGAAAGCACTCTCCCGCCGGATGGCGGAAGAAATGGGCCTTTTTAACAACGTATGAATTCAAAACGGTCAGGGTTCATGGATTCACCAAATCGACTTCTGGGCAATCGCGTAACAACCCAAAGCGGATCATTCGATATCGAAGCGGATATCCGTTGGGTGGGAAGTGACCTGCTGGTTTGTATTTCCGGTGGCGAAAAACCCCACATCGGTGCCGTCGCCGCAGCTCATCCCCGCCCGAGCTTGAAAGATCCGGCCGTTATGAGTGCCACGTCCTCGGTCATCTGTTATACCGCCCACAAGGAAGATGAACTTGCCAGGCATGCCGCCGAAAAACTGGCGGCCGCTTTGAACACCCGGGTTGTCGTCACTGCGGGTATTCACTGGGACAATCTATCGGAAGCAGGGATTCGTCAGGTAGTGAAAAACAGTCTCAACCTGGTGGCGCTTATTTTAGACCGACTAAAGTACACATGACACATTCCTTCAAGTCCCTCTTTAATAAAGGGCGAAAAACGTGTTGTTATAATTCATAATATTTATGAGAACCATAGGTTCCCAAGTCAATAAATGAAAGGAGCCCCATGCCCAAGCGTATCATCATCGCCATCGCCGGTGCCAGCGGAGTCACCTATGGCGTCCGTATGCTGG
>JAOZUU010000045.1 GCA_029938515.1 Desulfobacterales bacterium
CAGGCGCCGTATCGGCACCCTTGACCTTTACGCCCGTACCAGCCGAGGTGACGATTTGCTCACCGGCATCATTTTTAACGGATATTTTGCCAACGGTCCCATCAGGATTCGGCATGAGCACGAAAAGATTTTTCGGGGCGCCACAAGCCGAGAGAAGAAGCAATCCCCAAACAAGAACGAAAAAATAAAACGATTTCATGTCTTTTTCCTTGGAATCAAGGTCAAAGGGACCCTACTTTTTCTACTGGGTAAACGAAGCCTTATTCGGGTTCAACTTTAGCCAGAAAAGTGGTGCCGCGGATGCCAATGGTTGCCACCGGCGTTTTAAATTTCACCGCATCCGGAGACGCCTTCCCAATAGCACCGGAAACGTACGCGGCGGTACCTTGGATCATTTTAGTGATAAAATTATATTTTTGCTGATCTGGCTGATAGACAAATCGAGTAATTGTGATTTTACTGTTTGGCCCCAGGGAAATACGTGTATCGTCCTTAAACACTACCCCCATGGCACCATCATTTTCTGTGATTAAAATATCGTTTAGATAGATCCTGAAGCCATCTTTAGCCTGAATTTGCTGTTCACCCCTTTTAACCATGGCGGTTCCCTGTACATTCCGCAACCCGCCGATGAAATCCTCTCCACCTAAAGCCGTGGACGGTATTAATAGGCCGGTTAAACAGATCAAAATAATTAATATCCGCATAATAGCGCCTTTCGGTTTAATGGTTCGCATCGTCTCAAAACGAGAAATTTTTATAAAATTTCGATTTTAGAGTTTGATCAGCAACCAGTTTTTCTAATATTAAAGCAAATAGAGTGCCAACAAAGAATAATCATTCTATCTATTCCATATATGATATTATTATAACTGTATAATGTTAATTATAGCCGGTGCTAAATGAGTTGATCAACAGGCGATGATTTGGATCAAGCGTAATTGAAATTACATTGAATGGATTTTAAATGTTTCGTCTCCGAAAACGAGATGATGCTCAAGGATTATCCCGGCGTCGCGATCGAAAAAAACCGGTGGCTATTTTCAGCTTGGCCTGCAGATCGGATTCCTGCTTTGATAAATAGGCATAGTCGACCCGTTGATACAGTTCGGATCGATTTTCCAGGATAATCCGGGCCGCCAGTTCAGCGCCGCTACCGGTCATCCCCTGGCAGTGATAAAATTGCCGGCCGGTATCGTCTTCGAGTTTTCGGGTCAGTACCCGGCAACAAGTCGAGCCGAATTTGTCTTTAAACTGATCGTGCAGCTGCCCGGCCAGGGCGCGGACTTGTCGACCGTTGCCAAAGCCGGGTCTTTCCCGGCCAAAAAACAACCCCAGGGCCAGGATCCCACCATTGAGCGCACCGCATATGCACCCTCGCCCGCCCAACCCGTTGGATTGGCTCGATGACAGTTTAAACGCCATTTCCGGAGGAAGACCGCCGCCAAGACCTTGATTCAGCACGGCCATCACCGCTTCTGAGCACATCATCTGCCCTGAGGCGAACAAATTTTCGGCCCGGCGGCGAATCATGCTGAAGAGTGTTTTTTGATCTTTTTCCCGACTGTCCTCAACGGACGTCGCTTTTATATTATTGTGGCTTTTAAATAACATATCACGAAGATATAGAGGTGTTCAGAACGAATGTAAATAGATCATCTGCCACGGCGGGCTTGTTTTTGGGTCCGTCTTCGGCATTGCGCCAAAAGTCACATATAGGCAATATGCTCCCTTTGACGCGCCTTGCCTGATTAAAAATAAAACCGGTGCAATCTATGTGGATTTATTTTATTCCGTGACCTTAATTGTATTTTAACAAGTACCAGAAATACGGCAATTGTCCGCCGTTTTCAATGAGCTGTCTGCTTTTGCGGATAAGCTCGCTTTTACTGATGCCCTGCTCAATACCGATACAAAGCTCGTTTGCCATTATTTGTTCGTTATACAGGTTGTCAATGCTCGGCATAGCTTGCGACCACAGCTCCCGCAACTGCCGAATGGGGGCATTCAATGACTCGTCGGGCGGAGTGCCGCCGAGCATCCTTTTCATTGCTTCCTTGACCTCGAGAATCCCTTTGCGGATGGACTCCCCGTTTTGTCGAATGTCGGTGCAATAATCCGTTTTGAGCCGTCCGATTCTCTCACTTTTTGACAACCCTTCGTATCCCTCGGGCCACTCTCCGTCAGCGGATCCGGTGCCGGGATTCATGCGTTCGCAAATGGTCAGTTTCGAACGGTTGTGGCTTGCCAGAGCGTCCGACAGGTTCGTTACCGCGGCGTCAGTGCTTCGCGCCTGGTTGACAAACGGTGCCTGAGGAGATGTGATTTCCGCCTTTTCCATCAACTGCTTGATATTGGCTTGTAATTGTTGCAACCGGACCAGATAAACTGTTGTCCTGTTAACGTCCTCGATGCAGCTCTGATTGCGCAAACGCTTGATTGCTTCACTCTTGCTTTCAGCATGACAGACAGTATGGTGAAATGTACCAAAGATGACGAAAATACCGATTGACACAACGGTTACCCTGTTAAGCCCTATCATTATATTGCCTCCATTTGCTTTGCGATCATTCGATTGAGCAAAAACGCTCAATGCCCATTGTCAGTTGTTTGTTGTCCGTGGGGTTATGGTAATAAAACAAAGTTGAATTTCATATCTCTTCAATAGGTGAGATATAACGATTTATTCATATTGTTCTCAACCTGCAACTGACAACGAAAATCTTTAGTCGAATTTTCACTCGATCTGGATGTAATTATGCCATAAAATTGCAGGAATCGCAATCTCTGATCAAGAAACTATTAAACTTAAAATTGGCCTTCCTTGACAAAGTACCACAATGTGGTATTTTTTGATTATGTTGTTAGGAAAAGCGACCAAAATTTTTTCTCGAACTCATCTTCTGCTTGTTACACTTGGTAATGGTTTTAACTTAAGGTCGCTATTTCTTGAAAGTGAACACGCATCAATCAATATTTAATTTAAAAATAATTGAGGAGGTTTATCATGCCTACCATAAAAAATGGCGTTAACGTCGACAACCTCATGACGGCAATCGAGGCCGTCAAAGATGACCCTGCCAACGGAAAGCTGACATTTACCGTTCGTTCCAGTTGGAAAGACGGTTTAAAGGCGGAGCACCAGTTGGGAGACTATGTTGTTGGTAAAGAAAGCAGTACGCATGTTAAGAATCATACCATGCAAACCGATGAACCGAGAGAAATCCTGGGGGAAGATACCGGTATCAGCCCCGCGGAGACGCTCATATCATCCCTGGCGGCATGTCTGACCGTCGGCTATGCCGCCAACGCGGCGGCCATGGGAATCGATATCGATGACATGAGTTTTGAAATTACCGGCAACGGCAGCCTGGAAGGATTCATGAACATAGGTGATGCGCGTCCCGGTCTGAAGGATATTTCCGTCAAGACCCACATCAAGTCAAGCGCTCCCAATGAGAAACTGCAGGAACTGCATGACTACGTAAACACGCATTCTCCTATCTGGGATACTCTCAGCAGCCCGATTAGCGTGAAGTCCGAACTGGTCAGTTGACTATCATGGTGTGTTTTTATTTTAAAACACGCCTGGGCAGGGACAACCGAGCTGCAAACTGATTGAATGGATCGATCGTTATTTCCCAAATACAAACCACAGGAGGCCGGCCGCAGGACAGCCCCGCGGCCGGTCCATCAGTTGATTAAATTCGTGGTTTGTATAGTTTGCAAATTCCATTAAATTGGTTTGCGATATTAGGAGAAAATCATGTCGATATATATGGATCGCCATTACCTTAAAAATGCCACCCAGCATGCGCTGGCAGCAGCCCACCAGAATGATCTGCGTCTTCAGGATAAATACAATATAAAAATGTTGACGTATTGGTTCGATGAAGATCGCAGTACGGCATTTTGTCTGGTAGATGCCCCGAATGAAGAAGCTATCCACAAATTGCATGACGAGGCCCATGGGTCCGTGCCAAACGAGATTATTCCGGTCGATTCAATGGCGGTTAAAGCCTTTCTGGGTCGAATCGAAGATCCGATAACTCCGAGAGAGGTCCTTACCGATCCTTCCGAAATCGCCGTCGATTCTGCTTTTCGTACGATTATGTACACAGATCTACAAGACTCGACGCTAATGACAACACGTCTAGGTGATACGAAAGCTATTTATTTTCTACGAATTCACAACTCATTTATCCGTCAGGCTTTAAAGTCACATACCGGTAGTGAAGTTAAACATACAGGTGATGGATTCATGGCGTCATTTTCGTCGGCATCAGACGCAATCCGGTGTTCTATCGATATTCAGAAGTCGCTTGCATCTTATAACGAAGAATATAATGAGGTGCCCATGCATGTTCGTATTGGGCTCAGTGCTGGTGAGCCAGTTGAAGAAAACGGAGATTTATTTGGCGCGTCGGTCCAACTTTCAGCCCGTTTATGCGAACATGCTGAGCCGGATAGCATTATCGCGGCGCATGTGGTGAAAAATGAATGCAAGCCGGAAAGATTCAGATTTCTGGATCGGGGCAATCTAACACCGAAAGGATTTTTGGAGCCAGTCCAAATTTATGAAATTATTTGGAAGGGTTAAGGTATAGTCGATAAATTCCTGGCCAAATTCCCACATGCGGTGATCGGTGGTAATCATAATACCTGATTTGGGTGCTTTACCCGTTTCCTTTCGGATAACCGCTTCACAGATACGGTTGACTGAGAAGCTGGGCTGCGCCGGGACATTATGAGGCAGATAATGCCGGCTGGTGCCCTCGTCACGCACACTGGCAGTGGGTATCAAGAAATCGCCCAACTCAAGAGCGTCACCTATTCCTCCACACATCCCCAGCATCACCACAGATTCCAGATTGTCCAGGAAAGAAAGGCAATGCATGACGATACCGGCCATTGGAGACCCGATACCGAAATTGATGATCGAGATATCTTTCTGCTCATCATGCACGACGCTCCAATTGACCGAGTGAATCGGATAGCCGGAAATTGAAGCGTATGTGTCCAGGTAGCGCTGGAAGTTGCACAGAATAATATTTGAAAGAAATGTTCTTGAAAAAGACAAAATCCACACCACTTTAGTAATTGAAATAACAAAAAGGAGTTTCTTAATGAATTTCACCCAGAGATCCATTTTCTTGGACCTGGTTATAATCGTGTCTGTTCTGATTTTCATCTCCATGGAAGTTAACGCAAAGGAGTCAGTAATGCCATATTCACCTGTCTTGAAACAAAAGCTACAGGATGCTCTGGCTGCCAAGGGATCGGATTACAAACCCCGCACAAAGCATCTTTTATCTGATGGGCAACCCAAGTATACCAATCGCCTGATCCTCGAAGGTTCACCTTATCTTTTGCAGCATGCTCACAACCCGGTAGACTGGTTTGCCTGGGGAGATGACGCTTTTGAAGCCGCAAAAAAACTGGATCGCCCCATATTGCTCAGTGTGGGGTATTCGACCTGTCACTGGTGTCATGTCATGGAAGAAGAATCATTCGAAGATGAGGAAATCGCCCAGTTCCTGAATGAGAACTATATCCCTATCAAGGTCGACCGGGAGGAGCGCCCTGATATCGACGCCATCTACATGGCTGCGGTGCAGGCCATCGCCGGGAGTGGGGGCTGGCCCATGACCGTCTGGCTGACACCGGATCGCCGGCCTTTCTACGGGGGTACCTACTTTCCGGCCCGGAACGGGGACCGGGGCGCCACCGTGGGATTTTTAACTCTTTTGAAGAAAGTCGGTGGCATGTATCATGACCAGCGGGATAAAATACAGGAGGCCGGCCTGACGCTAACAAAAGCTGTTCAGCAGCAGCTCCGGCCCACAGCCGGCAACCGTTTGCCCGGCCCTGAAATACTTCATCAGGTCATGGAAGACTACATGGCTTACCATGATCCGGTTTACGGCGGCATGAATGGAAAACCGAAATTTCCCAGCAGCCTGCCGGTTCGACTTCTCCTCAGATACTATAGACGCACGGGATATGAAAAAATACTTCATATCGCCCGCCTCACGCTGGAAAAAATGGCGGCCGGAGGAATCTACGATCATGTGGGCGGCGGCTTCCATCGTTATGCCACTGATGAGAAATGGCTGGTCCCTCACTTCGAAAAAATGCTTTACGACAATGCGCTGTTGGTGATGGATTACCTGGAAGGATATCAAGTCACTGGAGAGGATAATTTTAAACGGATTGCCGAGGAAATCCTGCACTATGTCAAACGGGACATGACCTCTCCCGGGGGAGCATTTTATTCGGCCACGGATGCCGACAGTTTAAATCCAGACGGTCACCGCGAGGAAGGGTATTACTTTACCTGGACACCCGAGGAGCTGGAAGTGACACTGGGGAGTAAACGCGCAAAGGTCGTGAAAGCCTATTACGCCGTGGGGAATACACCGAATTTCGAGGGGCGCCATATTCTGCACACACCCAAAACACCTGCGAAAGTGGCGAAAACCCTTGACATCTCGAAAGAAAAACTGCTGGAAATAATCCAGGACGCCAGGGAATCCCTCTATCAGCAACGAAACCATCGCCCGCTTCCCTTAAGAGACGAGAAAATTCTGACCGCCTGGAACGGGTTGATGATTTCGGCCCATGCCCGCGCGGGATTGATTTTAGGCGATCGGCAGTATACCGATCAAGCGGTGCAAGCCGCGGAATTTATCCTTAAAAACCTTTACCTGAAAGATAAACTATACCGAAGCTACAAGGATGGCAAAGCCCGCCACACGGCTTATCTGGATGACTATGCCTTTTTGACAGCGGCGCTGATCGATTTATACGAAACCACCCATGATATTAACTGGCTGAAGAAGGCGATTGAACTGGATGAGATTTTACAAGCCAATTACGAAGATCAGGAGAACGGCGGTTTTTTCATGACCGCCAAGGGCCAGGCCGATCTGATTGCCCGGGAAAAACCCAACTACGACGGGGCCGAGCCTTCCGGCAATTCGGTCGCCTTGCTCAATCTTCTCCGGCTGGGTGAATATACAACCAAAGACAGCTATCGTGTCCGGGCTGAAAAGATGCTGGCTGCCTTTCTGGGAAGTGCATCCGCCCGTCCGATGGCCCTGTCTCAAATGTTGATGGCGCTTGATTTTTATACAGACAAAGCCAAAGAGATCGTTATCGTGTCGTCGCTTGGCAAAATGGAGGAAGCGGAGCGATATTTAAAGGAATTCAGAAAAAAGTTTCTGCCGAATATGACCCTAACCATGGCCACTGAAGGAGAAAACCTCAAATCTCAGGCTGACTGGATTCCAGCGGCTGGAGAGAAAAAGGCACTCATGGGAAAAACCACCGCCTATGTGTGTGAAAAGGGCGTTTGCCTGTTACCGGCCACTGATCCGGCCCTGTTCGCGCAACAAATTGGTGAAGTAGAAAAACTTGCCCCGAAAGGGATGAAACAATGAGGGTATTCATCGCCATCTTGCTGCTTGCCGGTGCCGGGCAAGTGATTGGCATTAAGCGATCATCGCAAACCATCCACATGATCTCATGGATCGTTCTATCGATGATCGTGGTTTCTTATTCAACAGCAGTTGCCAAGGAAGAATGGGTTGTCGGCCGGTTTTCCGCCGCCACACCCGGCAATCAGCCCCCCGGTGACTGGGAACCGCTCACCTTCAAAAATATTAATAAACATACCCGCTATTCTTTAGATAGTGATTTCGGTCAAACGGTCGTAAAAGCTGTCTGCGATGGGAGTTCATCCGGATGGATCCGACATGTCCGGATCGATCCTCAAAAATACCCGATCATCGAGTGGCGTTGGAAAATCACCAATGTTTTTAAAAAAGGAGACGTCGCCCAAAAAGCGGGTGATGATTATCCCGCCCGGCTATATATTACCTTCGAATTTGATCCAAAAAAAGCAAACCTGATTGATAGAGCCAAGCACAAGACCTTGAAGCTCTTATTGGGCAAAACGCTCCCTGCCGAAGCCATCAATTATATCTGGGCCAGCAAAGCCCCGGAAGGGACCATCGTGCCCAGCCCGTATACGAAACAGTCAATGATGATCGTCGTCCAAAGAGGGTCAGCGGATTTAAATCAATGGGTCACCGAAAGGCGCGACATCCACGCCGACTACATGGCTGCGTTTGGAAAGAAACCATCGATGATTGCAGGGATCGCCATTATGACCGATGGCAACGATACGGGAGAATCGGCGATCGCGTATTATGGCGATATCGTCATGTGGTCTAAAAATAAAAAACCGTAGCCCTGCTGCGGTACTGTACCGACTCAATATATCTCAGATATTTATTTTTTCCGTGTCCCTGCCAGAAATCTGAAACCTTTGAAAACCTAAACGTTTTCTGATATGACATTTTTATTAAAGTAAATATCAATCAACGGGGCCAATCGTCTGGACCTGTAAAATAACGCTCGAGGGAATGTTCAACAAAATGGCTGAATATTTTCCGGAAACCATCCACCAATCAGATGAATCACTATTACAACTGAGCCGGGAACTGGATTTCTTATGCCGGGCCGGACAGCTTATTAATTCAAGTTTAAACCTTAAGCAGGTTCTGGCCGCCTTTGTCAAAGAGGTGCGGCGCCTGATGGGTGTGGTGGGATGTTCCGTCTGGTTGATCAGAGAAGACAAGAAAGAAGTAGTCTGTCTTCAAGCCACGGGTAAAAAAAGTGACCTTGTCCTTGGATGGCGATTACCGGTGGGTAAAGGCGTGGTGGGGTGGATTGCTAAAAACGGACAAAGTATTCTCATCAAAGATACCCGTGAAGACAAACGTCATTACAAGAAAGTGGATTCACAGACCGGTCTCGAAATCCGTTCAATCATTGGTGTTCCCATCTATTTCGAGGAAAAGACGGTCGGAGTCCTCCAGGTGGTTGACACCGTTCCGGATCGTTTCACCCCGCACCAGATGAAGCTGATGGCCGGGCTTGCCGCCAGCGCCGGCGTGGCGCTTACAAATGCTATGCTGTTCGATCGGACCCAGCAGGAAATTGCCGCTCGTAAACAGACCGAAAAAATGCTGCGAAAAAGCAAAAAGGAACTGGAAATACAATCTCAGAACCTGGAAGAATTGAATGCCGCCCTTAGGGTGCTGATCAAAAAAAGAGGTGAAGATAAAAAACAGATGGAAGAACAGGTCCTGATCAACGCCAGGAAACTGATCAACCCGTACCTTAAGAAACTTCACCGGTCAGGATTAAACCGGGACCAGTCGCTACTATTGGACATCCTTGAAGGCAATCTGAAAGATATTGTTTCGCCATTTACGTATCGGCTTACCCTGGAACATTTTGATGTTACCCGACGGGAATTCGATATCGCCAATCTTATTCGCCAGGGCCTGCGAAACAAGGAAATTTCAAAATTTATGGGTATCACCCGGCGAACGGTTGAAACCCATCGTCGCAACCTTCGGGTCAAACTGGGTATCGATAACCGCAAGATCAATTTGAGGGTCCACCTGATGGCCATGGTACTGGAAGACTCTTAAATTGTCCGCATGGAAGAAAAAGTGATCTCCAACGGTCAGGTAATTCGAATATTAAAAACCCTCATCGAGTTTGACAAAGAAGTGGCGACCTGGACAAATGAAAATATCGATTTCAACCGGTATAAAAACAAGCTGCAGACCTTAAAGAAAATCTGACTCTGTCCGATTGAAAAGCGCTAAGGCAATATCGTCGATGATGGCGATGCTTTTCCTGAAATAATCGGTATCGCCGGCCGGGGCCCGGACCCCCTGCAGCATCAAGGTTTCTATATTGCCCCGGGTCAATAGCTGCTCAAATTTGATGGTTTGCTGCAATGCCATGACCAGCCGGCGCTTTTCACTCATCAACACCTGATACGGGGTTTCGGCCGGCATTCGACCGAGAAAATCAACGATAAAGTCGAAGTATTCAAAAAACTCCTCGCCGGCATCGTCAAAAACATCCAGAAAACGGCATAAGAAGCGGGTACCGGGTGTGTTGGTTGCCAAATCCAAATTGGTATTTCGTAAACGGACACTCACCAGCGACTGTCTGGCCGGGGTAATGTGGTTTTCAATGGCCCGATGGACCGTTTTTTCCACCTTCCAGGTAATGTTAAGACGCTTAATCAATTGCCTCACTTCCGAAGGCGTCGGGTACAGGTGTAAATTTCCGTTGAAAGCAGGTAGATGTATGATCGCCGAGGGCTTTGCAGTCGACAGGAGCCTGATTACGTGTTGTTCCTCGGTTATAGTGAAAGAATACCGAGCCAGAAAAGGCTCAATCTTGAGTTGAAAGGCCTCATCCGGGAATAAAAGCAAATCGACCAGGGAATCCCGTTCGGTATTGGATTCATCCAAAATTACTTTCTTTATCTTATTTAGTGATGGATTGGAAAGAATCGAGATCAGATAGGTGTAAACCGTTTCATCCGCCTGTGTTCCATCTGCCAGAAGGGCGCGTATTTTTTCAGTCAATTGTCGACAGCGGTCATTTTTTTGTTTGCTTATCATTATTTTTTTTGCAGCCTTGTTAAGGGTTCGCGCAAAAATTAATTCACAATTTTAGGGGTTGAGGCGCCCGGCTGGCAAGGCGCGAAAGCGCAGCCATATCGGGATATAACGAGATTTCGCAACGCCGCCAGACGGGATGCATCGGCGCATAAAATGTGAAGTTATTTTTGCGCGAGCCCTGAGGATCTATGGTAAATTATCTTAAGCCAATATTCATTTCATTTGAGCATCATAGACCGCCTGTTACTTGACTAAAATCCAGGGGATAGATATAGCAACCTAATAATGATTTCGCAGGCTGATCAAATTTTAACCTGAATTAGGGTCGCGGAAAAAATAAATCCACCATCTTACTTGTCTTTTTGCCCGTGTTCCGCGTTACGTCGCTGGTT
>JAOZUU010000485.1 GCA_029938515.1 Desulfobacterales bacterium
AGCCCCCTTTGAGGGGGCTTCCTGAGGCCTCCCGCTATGCGGGAGGAGAATCACTCTCAAATTGGGGTTGTACTTTGGCAATTGGCATGCTAAAATGCCAAAAAATAGGAAGCAACCCATTTCCAAGGCTTAATACGCTCAACTTGGAAGGAGGCAATATGGAAGCAACACTGGACCGATTCGGGCGAATCGTCATACCCAAAAAAATTCGAGATGATTTTAATTTACAGGCAGGAACCCAAATTAATTTCGAAGAGAGTGAACAAGGTATTATCTTAAAGCCGAAACATGGTGAACCAAACCTTTTCTGGAAAGATGGTGTATTAGTATTCTCAGGTGTCCCCATGGGAGATATCGGTGAAGCGCTCACAAAGCATCGTGACGAGAGGGTGCGAAGTATCAGGAGATAAAATGAAGACCCTATTTGATACATCTGTAATCGTTGCTGCTTTAGTTGAATCGCATCCGATGCATCAAAGAGCTTTTCCCTGGCTTAAACAAGCCAAAGCAAATGAGTTTGAACTGATTGTTGCCAGTCACACGATCGCTGAGCTGTATGCGGTGTTGAGCATCCTTCCCATTAAACCGAGAATTTCCCCCATAATAGCCTGGAAGCTGATTCATGAAAACATTGAGGCCACCGGTAAAATTGTTTCATTGACACCGGCTGAATATTTATCTGTAATTAAGCAATTGTCAAGATTAGGACTGGCAGGCGGTATCACCTACGATGCCCTAATTGCAAAGGTGGCAAAAAAAACCAAAGTGGAACGGCTTCTAACTCTTAATACTGACCATTTCAAACGGATCTGGACTGAAGGGGGAAAAGTAATAATCTCGCCTTGAAGGAGTTAGAAAAATAGAAAGAACGGTGTCCAAAATTCATGATCAAAAGAAAGCGTTAAATAGCCTCGAAGTTTGGGGATATCCTATATTCCTCCTGTCAAACAAAAGGAGCCAAGTTGATCCGGCAAGGCGGAAACCATGAGTTCTGGGAAAGTAAGCAAGGTTACAGGTTTCCGGTTCCGAGGCATAACGAGATTGACGAATATTTGGCAAAAGAAATCCTGAAACCGGCGGACAATTAAAAAGATGGACGAAAGTCCTGCTCTTTATCGATTTTCGAGACATTATGGAGGCAAGACAATGTTGACTTATTACGCGATCTTTTATCGACTGGAAAAAGGGTGGGGGGTCCGATTTCCTGATGCTCCGTCTGTACATACAAGCGGGAAAGATTTGGATGAAGCGCTGTTTATGGCTATGGACGCAATAAGCGGCTTGATGGTTGTTGGTCGGAAGGGCCGGGAATATCAAGCTCCCCGTCCTTTTGATAAAATTAAGGTTGAGGCCAAAGAGGATGAGCTTGTTTTTCCAGTCGTTCCCAATGAAAAAATAATGAAGGCGTATCGGCCGAAAAAGCGGATAAACGTTATGGTGCCGGCCGATTTGTTGGAAAAGGTTGGTGAAGTTGTTAAAACAACTGAAGGGTTAGATAGGTCAAAATTCTTTTGTGCTGCAGCCGAGAAATATCTATCCGGCGTTGAGGGAGAGGGTCACGTTCATGACTGAATGATCTAAAAAAGGTGTGGAGCAGAGTTTGGGGACATCCTGTATTCCTCCTGTCAAGCAAAAAAATGCAATTTCATTTGGCTGGCAAAATAAAACAAGAGGGTTTCATCCCTTATTGCCCTGGATGCTCTCAATACTTTGTAATACATTTGATGCTCTTATATTTCCTGTCACACCCATTGCCGATAACATATCCAGCGATTCCGATATTGTCAGATCTAATTCGGCAGATACTTCACGGATGGATAATTTGCCATGTTCATATAACTTTGCTATGTAATTCTCGAATCCAATCCGCACAAGTTTTCATAACGACTGGGTACTATCGATTTTTTCAGCCTTAGATAGAAAATCAATTGCGTGCTCGATGCCTGGGGGGATTCGAATTGATTTTACCTTCATGGTTTTCTCCAAATTAGTGCGGATGTCATTGCGTATCCATCACCGCTAATAAATGCAGACAGTTGGTCCAACATCCACAGTGCTTTTTCATATGAAATATGTTCCATTTTTTTTCCTGCGACCACGACCTCATCATAAACCGCCTGTGGAATAATGATTTTACATAAAGAGGCTATAATTTCCTACAATCCTGCTTTTGTCAATTTTGAATGCAGATATCCGTCTTCGCTTAATTGGGACTTAAGATTATTCTACAACCTGGCTTCAGGTGATTGGTCTTTATCTTGGTCGGCAAATTCGTATGATATTTGAGTCGGTTCGCTGACCCTTTTTTTAGCATCAAGAATCTCCATAGATACAACATCGCCGCTAGCATCATAATCTAATATGATCCCTTCCTTTTCTTCATCACTTTCAGTTACTGATGCCTCTTTGAGAATAATCGTTAAAATATCAGTATGGGAATCATAAATTACTTTCATAATTTATCTCCAGTATTTCTCTATTTTGCTTGTTCGATAAACGGTGACGACTTCTTTTGGTTTTCGATTGACATCCACAAAACGCGGACCAGATAAATTCGAGCCGGCTTTCCAAGAGATAACCTTGATTGAAAAATAGATCGACCCTAACGGACATCAACTTTTTGGCCTATATCGACCTTCACCCGGTTTTTCAATGGGCAGCCTGTAATTCTTCTCTGATGACTCGGCGTAGGGTGCTTTCATTAAACGACGGCTGTCTCTTGTCCAAGTATTCCCTAAGCGCATTATTAATCATTGTTTGATAATTTCCGCCACCTGCCTTGTGCACTTGTTCTTTAAAATAATTGATTATATCCGCATCAAGACGAATTGTAATACGCACCTTATTGGGATCAGGCGGAAATACCGCGCCACGTTTACCTTTACTGAAATCATATTCATCTCTCATGGTTTACCCCTGATATTGTTTACGTTCATGTTTCGTAGCCTTGCGTGCAGAAATCAGGCGGATGACATCTCCTCTCCATGAATAAACCACGACAAGAGTGCGACCATATGAGTCCATGCCAAAGTTACAAA
>JAOZUU010000046.1 GCA_029938515.1 Desulfobacterales bacterium
CCTCAATACACAATGCTTTCATATAACAAAGCCGCCGGCCAAGGTCAATTTCAGCGTGAACGATTCGGCCCTGATTTTGCCGGTTTGCCTGATCTTGCCAGTTTGATTGTCCCAGTTTGATTAATCAGGGTTTGCATAAAAACAAATTCATCCCCTAATATATCCATGAATCTAACCGGCAATGTGCGAAATCTTACGAAATATCAGGCGGATAAAAATTATTTTATATAATTTCGTACCGTTACATAATGTGTCTAATCGTAAGAAAACGCCTGTATTTTGGGTTCGGGTTCAAGTAAACCGACTTCTTACGAAATTATCAAGGTTGCATTTTTTATCCTGGTTCAGTATAGGATGCACACCTGCCGAATGATCTAACTGCCGTCCAAAACAGGCTTGTATGCGTGTAAAACAAGGAGGGAACATGCTTGACAGGCAACATTGGGATTGGGACACCGGGGAGAAAAAAATCCCTTTTTCCGAGTGGGAGAAATCATACAACTGGGTAGAAGAACCCCAGGCCAGCCCGGACGGCGAAAAAATTGCTGCCATTGTGAACATCGATGAAGGCGAATTTACCGTGTGTGTCAACGGTGAATCCTGGGAACCGGTTTATGATAAAATCTGGTATCTCCGTTTCTCGCCTGACGGCCGGGCCACGGCCCTGGTATCGGAAATGGGGGAATGGACCGTCGCCGTGGACGGTGTCCCCTGGGAAAATCGGTATGGCTATGTCTGGAATACCCGTTTTAGCTCCGACGGGAAACAGATTGCCGTGGCGGCTCAGCGGGATATGAAATACTTCATGGCCATTAACGACGTTTCCTGGGAAACCACTTACGCAAACATGACTGATCCGGCCTTGAGCCCCGACGGAAACCGATCAGCCGCCGCCGTTCAGATAACGGTTCTTGGCTCGGCCGAAGTTGAAAAATTCCAGGACGGGATATTCAGTGTGGCCGTGGATGGCGTTTCCTGGGAGAACCGGTTCGTCAACGTCTGGAAACCGGTATTTAATCCCGATGGTACCAGCCTGGCTGCTCAGGTTCGAACGAGCCTTTACGACTACACCATCGTCGTAAATGGAACCCCCTGGAAAAAATCATTCGCAACGGTTTGGGAACCGGTATTTCACCCCACCGAACAATCCGTGGTGGCACCAGTGCGAACGGAGGGGAAATGGACGCTGGCCAAGGACGGCGAAATACTCTGGGAAGGCCGCTATCTACAGGCCTGGCACCAGGCATTCAGTGCGGACGGGCAAAAACTGGCCGCCATTGTCTCGCCCAGATACGGGCAATGGACGCTGGCCGTGGAAGACCGCCCCTGGCCCATCACCCTGGGTGACATGGTTGCCGATTGGGCCTTTAGTAACGACGGCCAAACCATTGCAGCGGTTTTCAAACAGGGACCTCACTGGTCATTGGCCGTGGACGGACAGAAATGGCAACACCGCTTCGACATGGTTTTTGCGCCGGTCATCAGTGATGACGGTCAGCGGGTGGCCGCCAGGGTTGAAAAAGACGGGAATTATACTCTGGCTGTCGATGATAAAATCTGGAACCGGACCTGCCAGGCCGCATGGGATCCCATCTTCAGCCCGGACGGTCAAAAGCTGCTGACCCGAACGATTGAAAATGGCACGTATTATCGCCGGGTGATACCTGTTTCCGAAATTCAGGAAAAATAAGAGGAAAAGAAAATGCACGATCTGTACAATTTCGTGAGTGGTCCCCTGGTATGGGTGGCTTTCGCCGTCTTTTTCTTCGGTTGTCTGTACCGATTGATCCGGATGTTGGCTCTGGTCAATCAAAAAGAAAAATTTATCTTTTCCTACATGAGTTTTAAATACAGCCTGCGTTCCATTCTGCACTGGAGTATCCCCTTTGCCACCGAGAATATGCGGCAACACCCCGTCATGACCATTGTGACCTTCGCCTTTCATTTTTGCCTGATTATCACCCCCTTGTTTCTGCTTGCCCATGTGATTCTCTGGGACGAAGCGTGGCATTTCTCATGGGGGCATCTGCCGGAAGGGCTGACGGATATCATGACGCTGGTCGTCGTCTTCGGCTGTTTCTTTTTTCTCATTCGGCGCTTGAGGCTTCCCGAGGTACAATTCGTCACCAGCGCATCGGATTATATCATCCTGGGTATCGTGGCGGCACCGTTCATTACGGGGTTCCTGGCCTACCACCAGTGGTTTAATTATCCCTTTTTCATGATTCTGCACATCATCTCAGGCGAAATCATGCTGATAACGATCCCATTTACCCGCCTGGCCCACATGGTGCTGGCGCCCTTTACCCGGGCATACATGGGTTCTGAATTTGGTGGCGTACGGCATGCCAGGGACTGGTAGATATTCATTCAAGGAGAATAAAATATGGCTGAGGTGGCCACAAAAAAAAAGACAACGCAGATACTGGATGAAGGTATTGAAAGGGGCGCGGCCCGACTGACAACCGACCAAATCGCAACGGTTGTCAATAGGGTCCTAAAAACTGAAACAGGTGCCCGCCTGAAAACATATGTAGAAACGTGTATCCACTGTGGTCTTTGCTCCGAGGCCTGCCATTACTATCTTTCCCATGATAAAGACCCTCGCTATTCGCCGGTGGGAAAAGTTAAAGCGACCTTATGGGAAATACTGAAACGCAAGGGGCGCATCGATCCGGAATCGATGAAACAAATCGCTCTCATCGCCTACACCGAATGCAACCTGTGTAAACGGTGCGCCATGTACTGTCCTTTCGGCATCGATATTGCCTACCTGATCCTGGTGGTCCGCCGGATTTGTCACCTTTTGGGGATCACCCCCCAATATCTTCAGGATACAGCCCACAGCCATGCGGCCACTATGAACCAAATGTGGATCAAAGACGACGAGTGGATCGATACCCTCCAGTGGCAGGAAGAAGAAGCCCAGGCGGAAATTCCGGCTTTACGTATCCCTTTGGAGAAGGAAGGGGCCGATATCATGTATTCGGTTATCGGCCCGGAGCCCAAGTTTCAGGCCCAGCTGATTTACCAGACCGCCGTCTTGATGAACGTCGCCGGCTTAAATTGGACCATGCCGGCCACCCCCGGCTGGGACAACAGCGACATGGCCATGTACAGTGGGGATAATGAGATTATGGGTCGCATCAAACGGGCTCATTTCGAAGCGGCAACCCGCCTTCGGGTAAAAAAAATTGTGATGGGCGAATGTGGTCATGCCTTCCGTTCGGTTTACGATATGGGCAACCGCTGGCTGGGATGGAAAATGCCGCCGATTCCAATCGTCCATGCCATTGAATTTTATTATAACCTGTTAAAGGAAAAGCGAATCACGGTGGCCAAAAAATATGACGAAGGGGTCACACTCCATGATCCGTGCAATGTGGTTCGGGGGGGTGGCTTGCACGAGAAATCCCGGTACGTGGTCAAAGCGATCAGCTCGAACTTCATCGAAATGCACCCGAATCGGGAGCACAACTATTGCTGCTGCGCCGGTGGTGGTGTCATTAACTGCGGTCCGCCATATAAGAACGTCCGTGTCGATGGGAATCGCATCAAGGCGGAACAGCTTTTTGCCGCCAAGAGCCGGGGGGCCACAACCCTGATCGCACCATGTCACAATTGCCACAGCGGATTGGAAGACATCAATCATCACTACGGGCTTGGATTTAAAATCAAGTTTATCGGTGACATACTGTATGAAGTGATGGAAAAACCGGAATGATATGCGGGAGGATTCCTATGTATAATCGTATCATCAAATTCTTGGGACTGATTCTGGTTTTCGTATTGATGTGGGTCCCGGCTCATTCCCAGGACGAGATGACCGCAATCGATAATGATATGTTCTTAAAACCCCAACGACCTGTCTCTGTATTTCAGCATGACGAACACAATGAAACCGCTGAAATCGAAGATTGTGCCCAATGCCACCACCTCTACGAGGACGGCCAGCTAGTGGAAGGCGAATCATCCGAGGACATGCGCTGTGCTGACTGTCATGAAGAAAAAGGTATTGGGAAAACCCCATCCCTGACGCAGGCATTTCATTTAAACTGCAAGATGTGCCACCAGGAGAAAAAATCCGGTCCGGTGATGTGTGGCGAGTGTCATGTTAAATAGACATGATGCGAACAAATCGGTTATGGTAAAAAGGGGAGGATGACGATGGCAAAAAAAATTCTCGTGGTGGACGACGATCCCATCATCGTGAAGTATCTGATCAGCTTATTCAAGGACAACGGTTATGAAACCTGTGCCGCCTCTGACGGGAAAACCGCGTACGATGTGGCCGTCAGGGAAAAACCTGACCTGATCACCCTTGATCTCGAGATGCCCGAACAATGGGGTCCGCGCTTTTACCGTCGCCTTTCCAAGAATGCCGCCTTGAAAGACACGCCGGTCATCGTCATCAGCGGCATCGACGGGGATCATGCCATCCGAAAGGCCGTGGCATTTGTCCGCAAGCCTTTCGATACCGACAAGCTGGTGGGGATCGTCAAGAAAACGATCGGATAATTTGACCGTATCCATCGAAAACGGGCATACTATTTTTTTTCGTCATTTCTTATTGCTTTCAATTCATGGTTAAACTTGACCGCCAATCAGTATCACGAAAGACCATCATACCATGGTACGATTCGGAAGCAGTATACCTGGTATTAATCATTTTACTTTTTTTCGTCTTCATCTTCGGATATATCGGCCTGACCCTTACCCGGGAAACATCCGTCTATCAAAGTCATTCCTGGATACCGATTCTCCTGATGGCAGCCAGCGGGGCAATCATCCTGTCTATCACCATCCGCCTGATCAGGCGCTACATTGCCCGGCGTTTCCCGTAAAGTAAAAATCCGGGTCCAGAGGGCCCGGCTTTGGTCATCCCCAGAGGGGATTTGTTTTGTTGGGCTGGATAATCCAAATCGAAATCGGGATCGCTATCGAAATCGAGGCAACATGAAACTTGGACACGAAAAGCTGAATTGGATCGCATCGCCGCAATGCTCAGTCGCTTTGATGGAAGAGGTTATTGCGTCAAAGAAGACACCGACTCTTATTGAGTAGGCAGAATCTGATTTCGATTTCGATTTGGATTTCGATTTGGAAGTTACTTGAATGATTGGAATTTGTGATTTCAGACACAAAACGCCATGGCAGAGCCGTCTACCTTTGACCTAGCCCAAAGGACCAGGTTTTTCGGAACAAAACAAAAAACCGCTTATAAAATTTTGGAAAACAGGAAAACCGATAATGCCAGTCTATGAACCGGCTTCGATGAAATCCTTGAAAGACATTTTTTTATAGCTGTCCGTATGAATAAATTCCAGGGCGTTTAAAAGCATCTCGGCTGAAATGTAACCGGGCAGGCTGCTGATTTTCTCTCCGGTTTCAGATACGAACCAGGTGGAAGGAAGCCCCCGGATATAGTAGTTACGGGCCAGATCCCGATCTTTGTCAGAGTTAACCAGAACGGGAATGAAATTCTGGTTCAGATAATCGATCACTTCTGAATTTTTCAGGGTTTCATTTTCCATTTTTTTGCAGTAAGCACACCAGTCGGCATAAAAATGGACAAATATTTTTTTCCCTTCCTGTTTCGCAAGGGCCAGGCCCTGCTCATAAGATTGCCAGTTGATCTTATCCGAAGCACTGGCCGTTGAAAAACCAAACAAGACCATACAAAAAATCGCCATCGATAAAAGTGTGAATTTTTTAATCATCAAATCACCCGCGCATATTTAAAAAATTTAGATTTACAGTACCAGATGATTGGTCATCAATGAAATTCCGACCAGGATCAATAAGATACCCGCCACCCGGTTTACGTATTTTAAGACCTTGTTCGCACGGCGAATAAATGCCAGCATATAGTTGATAAAAAAAGCGATTACGATAAACGGGATCGCCAATCCCGCCGAATATATGCTTAACAGGGCCATGCCCTCCATGATAGTTTCCCGACTGCCGGCAATAACCAGAATCGAACCGAGTAACGGTCCGATACAGGGGCTCCACCCCGCCCCGAAGGCCATCCCCACCAAAAACGCCCCCAGAAAGTGAAGCGGTTTTTGCCGAACGTGAACCCGTTTTTCAAAATCAAGTCCCGGTATCCGGATCATTCCCGTCAGATGAATACCCAAAATAACGATCAACAGGCCGCCGCCGATGCGAATCCAGGCACTATGCGTATTGATAAACCCGCCTAAAAATGAGGCCGAGGCCCCCAGGAGAACAAACACCAGTGAAAACCCCAGGACATACGCCAGAGTCGCCAGCAGTACCTTCCTGCGGACATCGGCATCCGTTCCCCGGGTCAATTCTTCCAATGAAGTGCCCGTGATAAAAGTAAAATACGCTGGAATAAGGGGCAAAACACAGGGCGAGAAAAAAGACAGCAACCCCGCCGAGAATGCTGCCAAATATGATATGGATTCGGTAAACATAGAATTAAAAGTGACTCCCGGTACAATCTAATAGATCTCTGGCCAAGGAATATAGCCGAACGACCTATTCGGTTAATGCCAAAAATGAAATATATATACCGTCTCCCAAATGTCAACGCTGGACAAATTTCTTCAGCCCCGCCATAAACGGTGGCAAAAACCACAATGTATCGGAATAGAACAGAGTGGTTATTTAACGACTGGGTCAGGCTTTCGAAAAATCTTGACTTATGGGAATTTTTGTCATTAAAGTAGCCGAAATGTTGATTTCTATTTGCGAACAGGCAGCAACAAACGCCTTAAAACCCAGGAAAACCATTAATGTTCATTATCGGCTATTTTTTAAGTGCGCTGGCCACTGTACTCCATTATGTACTGACCTTTTATTTATTCATCGTCCTGGCACGGGCGATATTATCGTGGGTGAGCCCGGACCCTTATAACCCGATTGTGCGTTTTATCCATAATGTGACCGAACCGGTCCTTTCCCCGATTCGAACCAAGTTGCCGGTTGGATTTAGCGGTATTGATCTATCGCCGCTGATTGTTTTCCTGGTGATCATTTTTCTACAAAAATTTCTCGTTAATACCCTGATCAGATTATCGGCCACCTTCGTTTAACGGCGATCAATAAAAGGAGAAAACATGCCATTGACACTTGAAGCGATAAAGCAACGCCGATTTAAAATTCGGTTTCGCGGGTTTGACGTCCGGGAAGTCGATGCCTTCGCGGAAGAAATCGCTGCCGGTTTTGATGAAATACAAATAGAAAACAGCCGGTTAAAAAATAAAATCCGGCGATTGAGCCATGCTTACCAGGAGATGAAGAAACACGATGAGACCTTGAGGGAAACCATTGCCGGTACCCGCAAAGTGGTTGAGCACCTGAATCAAAACGCTCGTAAATCGGCCGAGGTGATCATCGCCGAAGCCGAAGCCAGAGCCGGAAAGCTGCTTAACCGAACCCAGAACCGGCTGGCCCAGTTGCATCAGGACATCTCTGAACTGAAACGACAACGTATCCAGATTGAAGCGCAGATCAGATCGGTTATCGATACCCATGACAAACTCCTGGACACCAGCCGCAAGGAAATGGTCACCATGGACGAAACCTATGAAAAGGTTCGATTTATTAACCATAACAAATAAATTGGGCAAAAAGGGGCGTTTTTCAAAGGTCTCATTAAACCTCCGATTTAACCGCTAAGGAGTATCACGATGGCAAAAATCGATGCGTTTTTTAAACTGATGCACGAACAGAATGCTTCCGACTTGCACCTCGCGGCCGGTCAGCAGCCCGCATTGCGAATCCACGGGGACATGGAACGGGTTAAATATGAAACGCTGGATAACGAGGAACTGAGAAAGATCCTTTACGAAATTACTCCCGAAGAAAAAATAAAAACTTTTGAAGAGACCGGTGACCTCGATTTTGCCTATGAAATCCCGGGACTGGCCCGTTACAGGGTCAATTACTATATGCACAAGGACGGGGTAGCCGCCGCTTTCAGGGAAATTCCAAGTGTCATCCAGACCGTTGAGGATCTGGGGTTGCCACCGGTGATTTCAAAGCTGGCCGACCTTCCCAGAGGCCTGGTGCTGGTAACCGGGCCTACCGGCAGCGGTAAATCGACCTCTTTGGCCGCAATTATCGATGAGGCCAACCGTAAACGTCAGGATCATATCATCACCATCGAAGACCCCATCGAATTCGTCCACCAGAGCAAGGGCTGCCTGATAAGCCACCGTGAAGTCGGCATTCATACCCGTTCATTTTCGGCCGCGTTACGGGGCGCCTTGCGGGAAGATCCGGATATTATTCTGGTTGGCGAAATGCGGGATCTGGAAACTATTTCATTGGCCATTGAAGCGGCCAACACCGGGCATCTGGTCTTTTCCACCGTGCATACCACCAGCGCATCCTCAACGGTGGATCGGGTGATCGAAGTGTTCCCATCCCATGAACAGGCTCAGATTCGATCCACACTGGCCGACAGCGTCAGAGCGATTATTGCCCAGACATTGTTCAAGCGGATTGATATCCGGGGTCGTGTCGCAGCGATGGAGATTCTCATCGCCACGCCGGCCGTACGGGCCCTTATCCGTGATGGCAAGTCCCACCAGATCCCTTCGGCCATGCAAACCGGAAAACGATACGGTATGCAGATGCTTGACGATTCGATCATGGATCTGCTCAATAGGAAAAAAATCGATCCTGACGATGCTTATGCCAAAGCTTTTGAAAAGGCGCGATTCAGGCCGATGCTCAGGAAACAACCGAGTGATTTTACCGAAGCCTAACCGTTTTTTGACCTTTTTGTTTCGACAGGGAGAATTGCCATGCGCAGACAAGAGATCGATTATATTCTCAACCGGATGCTCGATACCTTTAAAGATGTTTCCGACCTGAACATCACCGTCGGCAAGCCCTTCCAGGTGGAGGTTTTTGGTCTTCTCCGTGAAGTGCCGTTGGTGCCGCCCATAAAAGAACTGACCCCTTTCCAAACAGAGATTTTTGCTTTGAACCTGATCAACCAGGATCGCCGTCTGACCAAAGACCTGGTTGAAAAAGGTTCCTGTGACCTGTCGTATGAGCTTTCGGGGAAAGCGCGCTTTCGCGTCAGTGTGTTTTCCCAGATGGGGAACATATCGATCGTGCTGCGGAGATTGGAAACCCGAATTCCGACCCTGATAAAACCGATGTCCGATTCACCCAAACTCCCCGATGCTTTTCGCCAGATTGCCAAGGAAAAAAACGGCATCGTCCTGGTAACCGGTGCTACCGGCAGCGGCAAGACCACTTCTTTGGCGGCGGTGCTCAATGAAATCAACGAAAACCAGTCGCTACATATCATTACCTTGGAAGATCCGGTTGAATACAGACACCCCCATAAAAAAGGGACTTTTAATCAACGTGAAATGGGGACCGATTTTTTATCTTTTTCCCACGGACTGCGGGCCGCTTTACGGCAAGCTCCGAAAGTCATCCTCGTGGGTGAAATGCGGGATCGGGAGACGGTGGAAATTGCTTTGAGGGCAGCGGAGACAGGGCACCTGGTATTGAGCACTCTACACACGGTGGATGCCGGTCAAACCGTTAATCGTATTCTCGGCATGTTCAATATCGAGGAGGAAAATCAGATCCGGATTCGCCTGGCCGACCTGATCCGCTGGGTTGTTTCCCAACGCCTGCTGCCCAGGGTGGGCGGTGGACGGGTTGCGGCTTTTGAAATTATGGGAACAAACTTGCGGATAAAAGACGTCATTCGGCAGGGTGAGTCCGAAGATAAAACATTTCACAACATCATCGACCAGGGCAAGGCCTTTGGAATGATTACCTTTGATGCATTCATTGTCGATCTTTTTGAAAAAGGAATTATCACCGAAGAGACCGCCAGGGCGTATGCCACCCGAAAGGGTGTGACCGGCCGCGGAATTGATATGGTCAAAAGCAGACGCGGAGAAGCAACGACCGATATCAAGGGCCTGGAAGTGGATAAAGAGTATAATGAGGGGATAGAATCTGATCTGCTGTAAATGTAATGATTGCGCTTGAAGACTTTATATGCCAAGGAGAAATAAATGGAAATCAAATGCCCTGCGTGCCAATCAGGATACAGAATTCCAAAGGAAAAACTGCCTGTTGATAAAGACGTTATCGCTTTCCCCTGTCCAAACTGCGCCCATCCCCTGACGGTGAACCTGAATGAGATAAATGAACCGGATCATCCCTCCGAGAAAAAAATCACTTCGGAAAAACATGCGGGTAATGACGGTAACATGATGGATGCGCTGTCGCAGCCATACGATGCGGCGGAAAAACCGTTTGATTTTGTGCATGAAGGGCAGCGTACCGCCCTGATCTGTGAATCTGATCCGGGGGTAAACCAAAAGATTCGCAAGGCTTTGGAAAACCTTGACTTTTACTGCGCCGAAGCGGAATCAACTCTGGCGGCTCTAAAACAGATGCGTTATCATGTCTTCGACCTGGTTGTCCTAAATGAAAGCTTCGACAGGAATGAACCGAAAAACAACCCCTTACGAATTTATCTGGGCCGCCTGCCCATGGCCACCAGACGAAATATATTTGTCATTCTCTTAACCAGACGGTTTCGAACCATGGATAATATGGCCGCCTTTAATCTGAGCGTCAATCAGGTAATCCATGAAAATAATATCGATGAAATGGAACAGATTATTAAAGATAGCATCGCCGAGAATGACACTTTTTATAAGGTTTTTCTAAAGACCTTTGATTCATTGGGAGACACCAATACCGTTTAAACCCGGTTCAGCGTTTGCACGCATTCATTTCATCACTGATGATCCGCAACCCCTCCAGGGTTAAATCCCGATTAACCGTATCAATTGAATCGGTGACACCGGCTATTAATTCA